>NZ_CM002139.1:4290356-4343246 GCF_000454545.1 Xanthomonas cassavae CFBP 4642 | reverse complement strand
ATGGAAGGACGGCTGATCGTAGATCCAAGTGCGTCATGAGCCGGATCGGCCAGTTCGCTGGCCGTTGCGACTACTTGATCAGCGTTGCCCTAACGCCATGGATCGTGGAGTGTTATGCCGCTGGTAAGGGCAGCGTGCACTCGGGTAAAGAATCACGCTTGAGTAGCGTTCGCCTTGCGCTGCATGAAGCAAGCGCTCTGCTTGCCCGCGACGCAGCGCAGGAGATCGCCGATCCCGTCGCAGAGCCCAGTTGAGGATTCGCCGAAACGGGTCATATGACCGTCTGATTCTCGGTGGACGGGCGCTTCATGCCGCCACAGGGCACTGTCTGCGCTCCGTTGCGGCGCATTACGTGAATCCCGCTCTTGGTAGCGGCCGTGCCAGTCGGCCGCATTACGCTCATTCCTGCGCCGCGTTGTTCGTGCCTTCGCCCGGCGTGCACACCGGCTTCTGGCGCTTGTCCACCAGCTTGCCCATCAAGCGGTCGCTCAGTGGCAGCATGTCGCCGTTGAGGCGCCAGTCGTAGATCACACTGAAGGCCAGCACGCGCGCGACATAGTCGCGCGTCTCCTTGTAGCTGATGGTTTCGATCCAGAAATCCGGTTCGAAATTCGGCCGCTGCGATTGCCAGCGGCCGGTCGGGCCAGGGCCGGCGTTGTAGGCGGCGATGGTGAGATACGGCAACCCATAGGTATTGAGCAACTGACGCAGGTAGGCCGTGCCGATGGCGATGTTGGTGTCCGGCTCATAGAGGCTGGTGGCACCGGCATAGCCGGGCAGGGCGATGCCTTTGGCCACGGCGGCGCCGGTGCCGGGCAATACCTGCATCAGGCCCATGGCGTTGGCCGGCGAGCGCGCACGCGGATTGAAGATGCTTTCGGCGCGGATCTCTGCGGCCACCCAGGCCGGGTCGATTGCGTTCCTGGCGGCTTCGCGGCGAATGCTGTCGTCGTGATGCAGCGGGAAGCGCAGTGCATACAGGCGCTGTTCGTCCGGTTGCTTGCCGAGCGCAAATACCGCGCGGTCGAACCAGCCATTGTCGCTGGCAACCTCCACGGCAAGGCGGCGTTGGGTGTCATCGAAACGACTGGCAGCATCGTTCCATTCGGCCACCGCCCAGCCAGGGCGATCGATCTGGAACAGGGCAATGGCACGGCCCAATGCCGGATCGCGCGCCACTGCGGCCTTGGCCTGCGCGCTGTCCTTGGGTTCCCATGGACAGATCCGGTACGGCTGCTGCAGACGGTCGGCCGCCAGGAACCCATGGAAGGTCGGTGATTGCGCGGCGGCGCGATACAACGGTTGTGCAGCTGCTGCCGAGCCGGTCTTCTCGGTCAGGCGCGCCTCGAAATACTGCCAGCGCGAGTCGGCCCGCTGGCCGGCCGGCATCTTGCGGATCGCCGCCAGTGCCGCCGGCCAATCGCCGCGCGACATCGCCTCGCGTGCGCGCCATTCGTGCAGGCGTTCGTCGTAGGAGGCATCAGGCACCGCATTGAGCCGGCGCGCCGAATCCGGCAGATACGAGGCGACCGTCCACAGTGCGATCTGATACAGCACCTGCCCACGCTGCGCATCGCTGAAGCCCAGTGTGCTGGCCAGCTGCGGCAACTGTTGTTCGGCCGCGTCCGGGTCGCTCTTGGCGAGTTTGGCCAGGCCATCGACGGCAATGCGACGGCTGCGCTCGGTCTTGGGCCAGCCTGGTGCACGCGGGTGGACCTTGTCGAGAAAGGCCGCGTAATCGGTTGCCAGTGCCAGATCAGCCGCCGGCAAGCCACGCGCTGCGGTCCGCATCACCGCAGGCAGCTGCGCATCGGCGGCGGCTTCCACCCGTTCCCAGCGCAGTGCTGGTGTCAGCTCGCCGCGGGATTCCAGTGTGGCAACCACCGGATCACAGGCATCGGGGAGTGCCTTGCCGTTGCGCCACAGCGTGAGCGCATCGCGGCTCCACTGCGCGTCCAGCTTGCCGGTGGCCTGGCGTGCGGTGAGCTGCGCGCAGCGCAGGCCGATGTTGTCGGTGCTCTTCCAGTTGGCCAGCAGGGTGGCCCAGTCCTGCCGACGTGCCACCGCCGGCAGCCAGGTGCTGCGGAAGCTCTCGGCCACCGGCTGGCCGGCGTAGCGTTGCAAAAAGCCCTGCGCCTGCGCGTTGGACACGTTGTCGATGCTGCGCTTGAGCGTGGCCAATTCCAGCCAGCCGTACAGCGGGTGACGGCGCAAGGCGGCCAGTTGCGCGGGGTCGGATTGGCCGCGCTCGGCAGCGGCGATCGCATCGCGCATGGCCGTCAACTGCGGGTCGAGGCTTTGTGCGTGCAATGCGGTACTGGCAAGACACAACAGGCCAGCGACGAGAGTGGCGAAACGGGGGGAAGAAGTCATGGCGCGATGATACCGAAGCAGGCCTGAGCGCTTGAGTGAACATGCGCTGCCCCTGTGCATCGGCATGCCCGCACCGGTGCGCACCGCGAGCGCGATGGCCAGCCGGTTGGGCGCGCGTATCCGGCGTTGTCGCGCTGGGATGCGCGCTGCGACGCCCAGCGCAGTGCTGCACCGCCAGATTGCGGTGCGTTAAGGTTTCGTTTAAGACTCGGGATGGACCGCAGGGCACGGGGGCGTGCGGACACTTTGAAGAATCCTTCTGGAGAGAGAAAGGGTGAAGCGTCTGATCCGTCCGTCGCGGTCATGCCTGGCCGTGCAGTTGTCGCTGTGCCTGATTCCCACCCTGGCCTGGGCGCAACAGCCCGACGCCGCCCCTGGTACGCGCACGCTCGACAGCGTGCAGGTCACCGGCACCCGCATCAAGACTGCCGAGCTGCAAGGCCAGGTGCCGATCCAGACGCTCAATCGCGCCGACATCGAACGCACCGGCCTGACCTCGATCGGCGAGGTGCTGCAGGAACTCACGGCCTCGGGCTCGGCGCTCAACGCCAAGTTCAATTCGTCAGGCAACTTCGGCTTTCCGCCCGATGGCGGCGGCGTGGGTGCGGGCTCGGCGCAGGTGGATCTGCGTCACCTCGGTTCCAAGCGCGTGCTGGTGCTGGTCGATGGCATCCGCTGGGTCAATGAATCCTCCGCGTCCGGCGTGGGATCGTCGACCGACCTCAACACCATTCCGCTGGCGATTGTGGAACGCATCGAAGTGCTCGAAGACGGCGCCTCATCGTTGTACGGCTCCGACGCGATTGCCAGCGTGGTCAACATCATCACCCGGCGCAGCTTCGATGGCGCGCAGGTCACCCTCAACTATGGCCAGTACGGCAAGGGCGATGGTGCCAACCAGGGCGTGGACCTGGCCTGGGGCACCAGCGGCGAGGATTTCAGCCTGTTTTCAGGCGCCAGCTACGTCAAGCAGGATCCGATCTACGCGCGTGACAGGGCGCAGGCGCGTTTCCCGATTCCGGGCACCGGGCTGACCTTCGGCAGCTCGGCCACACCGGACGGGCGCTTCCAGTTCTTCGACCCGAACACCGGCGCGCGCCAGAACCTCACGCCCAATGCCGGTGTCGGCACACCGCAGTACGACGGCAGCGCCGGCTGCACCCGCAGCGACGATTACCACTGCTTCGGCACCGCAGACCGCTACAACTTCGCCGAGCAGAACCTGTTGCTGACCCCATCCGAGCGCAAGGGCGTGTTCGCGCAATTCCGCTATTACTTCAACGACGACGTGCAGTGGTACGTCAAGGCATTGGGCAATCGGCGCGAGTCGACCAACCAGGCCGCGCCCGAGCCGATCTTTCTCGGCCCCGATGCCGGCACCGGCAACCCGCTGGCCGACAACATCGTGATTTCGGCGCTCAATCCGTTCAATCCGTTCGGCTTCGATCTGAACTCGGCCACCAACCTGATCCAGATCGGTCGGCGTCCGGTGGAAGGCGGGCCGCGTCGCTACGAGCAGCAGGTGGACACTCAGTATTTCGGCACCGGGCTGGTAGGTAGCTTCGAGGGCGGCGCGCGCACCTGGTACTGGGACGTCAACGGCATGTACAGCAAGAACAAGGCCGAACAGACCAACTACGGCAGCTACAACCTGTACAACATCAACCTGGCGCTGGGCGACCCGGCCGCCTGTGCGGCGGTGGCCGGCTGCGTGCCGCTGGATATCTTCAGTGGCGCGGGCAGTATCACGCCCGACATGTTGCGCTGGATTCAGCCGGTGGTGCGCGACCGCAGCCAGAACGAATTGAGCCTGTTCACCGCCAATCTCAGCAGCGAGTTGTTCCAGTTGCCTGGCGGCGCGGTGTCGTTCGCCACCGGCTACGAATACCGCAAGTACGAAGGCGCGTACCAGCCCGATCCACTCACCGTGGCCGGGCGCTACAACGGTGTGCCGTCGTTGCCGACCTCCGGCAGCTACGACGTCAACGAGGCCTATCTCGAACTCAATATCCCGATTTTCGCCAACTCGTCGTTGGGCGACAAACTCGATCTGACCATCGCCGGCCGCTATTCGGATTACTCCACCTTCGGTGGCGAGTTCACGCCCAAGTACGGCTTACGCTGGCAGGTCACCGACGAGCTGGTGCTGCGCACCAGCTATGCCGAAGGCTTTCGCGCGCCGACCATCGGCGAGCTGTTCGGTTCGGCTGCGCGCGCCGACCTGCAATTGTCCGATCCCTGCTTGATCGGCCTGGGCGGTACCGCGCCGCGCGGCAGTGCAGCCAATTGCGCGGCACTGGGCGTGCCAGGTGGCTATCAGCAGGCCAATCAGCAGATTTCGGTCACCACTGGCGGTAACGAGCAACTGGACCCGGAACGTTCGCGCAGCTTCAGTGCCGGCTTCGTGTTCAGTCCGGGCTTTGCCAGGAATGCAAGTTGGTCGGATCGGCTCGATATGGAAGTGACCTTCTATCGTCACCATGTGGAGGGCGCGATCCAGGCGATCAATGCGCAGACGCAGCTGGACCTGTGCGTGGAGACGCTGGATGCGCTGTATTGCGACGGCATCGGGCGCGCGTCCACCGGCGGTATCAACGCCTTCAACAACCGCCTGACCAACCTGGGCTCGATCAAGACCGACGGCTAGGACGTGGACCTGTTCTGGACCTTGCCGGAAAGCGCGTTGGGCCGCTTCAAGTTGTCATGGCAAAACACCTTTGTGGGCCGTTACGAAGCATTGAGCGCGGCCGGGCAGCGGCAGCCGCAGGGGCCGGGTATCGAAGTGGTCGACAGTGCGATTCCCGAATAGACCAGCAATGCGGTGCTGGATTGGTCGCTGGGCAACTGGACGGCGTCGTGGACGGCACGCCACATTTCCAAGCTTACCGAGCAGTGCGGCGATGCAGTGGAATTTGCGGTGTGCTCCAACCCTGCAGAAGGCACCAATCGACTGGATGCGATCACCTACCACGATGCACAGCTGGGATACCGCTTCGACTGGCTCAAGGGGTTGCAACTCACCGCCGGCTTGAACAACGTCTTCGACAAGGATCCTCCGATCTGCCTGTCGTGCTCCTTCAATGGCTACGACGCCTCCACTTACGACATCCCTGGTGGACGCTTCTGGTATGCGCGGGTGGATCTGAAGTTTTAGCCCATCAGGTCGGGTCGGTCGTAAAGCGGAGAGCGGCTGATCTGTGGCTTGACCGCAGGGCCCTCGCCCGCCAACCCTCGCGTGACACGCCGCAAGTACGTCC
Organism: Xanthomonas cassavae CFBP 4642; assembly: GCF_000454545.1. NCBI lineage: Bacteria > Pseudomonadati > Pseudomonadota > Gammaproteobacteria > Lysobacterales > Lysobacteraceae > Xanthomonas > Xanthomonas cassavae. The sequence continues at coordinate 4,337,616 of NZ_CM002139.1, read as the reverse complement.
TTGTAAGGCTCTTACGCGGCATCCATACCGCGTAAGAGCCCGCGACGGAGAGCGGACAAGGACCATCGAAGATGGTCGGTGTGCATGGCTTCAAGCAATGCATGACGTGCATTGTTCGGCAATGGCGCATCCGATCAGCTTCGCAACGCAACAAGATCAGGAGACGGGCTTTCAATAAACGCCTGAAAACTCTCTGGCGCGGTGTCCTCGCCGATTGTGGGACCGTGTGGCGGCATGGATGCCGCCACCGAGCCTACGAGGATGTACCTGCGGCGTGCCCCGCGAGCGGTGAGGGCGCCACGCACTCGACCCAGGGTGGCGCACCGCGTTTTCTAGCATCACCCGCGCACAGGCGCATCGCCCGCAACGTAGTAATCGGCCGTGCTGCGCGGCAGCGGTGTGCGCCCCCGCATACGGTCGGCGATCTTCTCGGCAATCATGATGGTGGTGGCGTTGAGGTTGCCGGTGATGATGCGCGGCATGATCGAGGCGTCGATGACACGCAGGCCTTCCAGGCCGTGCACGCGGCCTTGTCCGTCCACCACGGCCACGTCGTCGGTGCCCATCGCGCACGAGCACGATGGGTGATACGCGGTCTCTGCACGCGAACGCACGAATGCGTCCAGCTCGGCGTCTGTCCTGCAATCGGCACCGGGGCTGATCTCGCGCCCGCGATACGCATCGAGCGCGGGCTGGGCGATGATCTCGCGGGTGATGCGGATCGCGTCGCGGAATTCCTGCCAGTCCTGGTCGGTGGACTGGTAGTTGAACAGGATCGACGGATGCTGGTGCGGGTCGCGCGACTTGGCATGCACGCGGCCGCGACTGGGCGTGCGCATCGAGCCCACGTGCGCCTGGAAGCCATGCTCCTTTACCGCATTGCTGCCGTTGTAATTGATGGCGACGGGCAGGAAGTGGTACTGGATGTTGGGCCAGTCGAACTCGTCGCGTGTGCGGATGAAACCGCCGGCTTCGAACTGGTTGCTGGCGCCGGTGCCGGTGCCGGCGAACAGCCACTCGGCACCAATCGCAGGCTGGTTCCACCACTGCAAGGCCGGATACAGCGAGACCGGCTTGGTGCAGGCGTATTGAATATAGACCTCCAGATGATCCTGCAGGTTCTGGCCGACGCCGGGTAGGTCGTGCACCAACTGCACGTCGAGTGCGCGCAGCAGCTCCGGCGCACCCACACCGGAGCGCTGCAGCAGCTGCGGTGAGGCGATGGCGCCCGCACACACCAGCACTTCGCGACGCGCATGCGCATCGATGCCCTCGCTGCTGTTGCCCACCAGATAATGCACGCCGATCGCACGCTTGCCGGCAAACAGGATGCGGTCGGTGGTGGCATGGGTGACGATATTCAGGCCATCGCGCGGCTTGGCCATGTCCAGATAGCCGCGTGCAGTACTCGCGCGCCGTCCGCGTGGCGTCACGGTGCGGTCCATCGGCCCGAAGCCTTCCTGCCGATAGCCGTTGAGGTCGTCGGTGCGCGGATAGCCGGCCTGCACGCCGGCATCGACCATGGCATGGAACAGCACGTTGTTGTCGTTCTTTGGCGTGGCCACGCTCACCGGGCCTTCGCCGCCGTGATAGTCATTGGCGCCGATGTCGCGTGTCTCGGCCTTGCGAAAGTACGGCAGCACATCGCGGTAGCTCCAGTCTTCCAATCCCGGGCGCTTGGCCCAGTGATCGAAATCCAGCGCGTTGCCGCGGATGTAGCACATGCCGTTGATCAGCGACGAGCCGCCCAGGCCCTTGCCGCGCCCGCATTCCATGCGGCGGTTGTCCATGTGCGGCTCCGGCTCGGTTTCATAGGCCCAGTTGTAGCGGCGGCCCTGCAGCGGGAACGCCAGCGCGGCTGGCATCTGGGTGCGGAAATCCAGCCGGTAATCCGGTCCGCCCGCTTCGAGCAAGAGCACCGTCACGCCCGGGTCTTCGGTCAGACGTGCGGCCAGCACATTGCCTGCCGAGCCGGCGCCGATGATGATGTAGTCGTATTCGCGTTGCATGGTGGTCTCCTGATGCGTAAGCGGTGCAGCGGCAGTCAAGGCACTGCGCGGTCGCTGTTCTGGGCGCGGCACTGTGGTGATGCGCGCAGTGCGTGTGTAGGGCGCAACGCACGCATCCAGCGATGACGTGCGTTGCAGCGTCGGCCGCTCAAAACACCGATGCGTAGCGTTCCAGCTCGACCTGAACCGACTTGGTGCGCGTATAGGCCTGCAAGGTGGCCAAGCCGTTCTCGCGACCCACGCCCGATTGCTTGTAGCCACCTACCGGCATCGGCGCGGGCGACTCGCCCCAGGTGTTGATCCAGCAGATGCCTGCTTCCAGTCGATGGATCAGCCGGTGCGCACGCGCCAGATCGGGCGTGACCACACCGGCGGCCAATCCGTAGCTGGTCGCATTGGCACGGGTCACCGCTTCGTCGTCGTCGTCGTAGGTGAGCAGGCTCAGCACCGGCCCGAAGATTTCTTCGCGCACGATCGTCATGACATCGCTGCAATCGCTGAAGATCGTCGGCGCCACGTAATAGCCCTGCGCCAACGCGCCGTCGCGTAGCCGCTCGCCGCCGCACAGCAGGCGTGCACCTTCGGCCTTGCCCTGTTCGATGTAGTCCAGCACGCGCTGCATGTGCGCGGCGCTGACCATCGGGCCGAAGGTGGTGCGTTCATCGAGCGGGTCGCCGATATGGATGCGTTGCACGCGTGCCAGCAGCCGCGCTTCGAAGGCGGTGCGCAGTGCCCGCGGCACGAACACCCGGGTGCCATTGGTGCACACCTGCCCGGAGCTGTAGAAGTTGGCCATCATCGCGATGTCGGCAGCCAGGTCCAGATCCGCATCGGCACAGACGATCAGCGGCGATTTGCCACCCAGTTCCATGGTCACGTCTTTCAACGACGAACTCGATGCGCTGGCCATCACCTTGCGGCCGGTGGCGGTGCCGCCGGTGAAGCTGATCTTCTCGATGTGCGGATGCTCTGTGAGCGCCGTGCCCACGCTGGCGCCATCGCCTGGCAGGACGTTGAATACGCCATCGGGAAGTCCCGCTTCGGTGAACAGTTCCGCCAGTTTGAGTGCAGTGAGCGGCGTGACTTCGCTGGGTTTGAAGATCATTGCGTTGCCGGCCGCCAGCGCGGGCGCTGCCTTCCACAGCGCGATCTGGATCGGGTAATTCCACGCGCCGATCGCGCCGACCACGCCGAGCGGCTCGTGCCGGGTGTAGAAGAAGCTGCCTTCGCGCAGCGGGACCTGCGCACCCTGCAGCGCCTGCGCCGCCCCGGCGTAGTACTCCAGCACGTCTGCGCCGGTGACGATGTCCACGTTGCGCGTTTCGGTCAGCGGCTTGCCGGTGTTGAGCGACTCCAGCTCGGCCAGCGCATCGTTGCGCTCGCGCAGCAACGCCACCGCGCGCAGCAGGATGCGTGAGCGCTCCACCGTGGTCAGCGCGGCCCACACGCGTTGGCCGGCCTTGGCACTGTCGACCGCAGCGTCCAGATCGTCGGCGCCGGCGTTGTGCACGTTGGCCAGTACCTCGCCGGTGGCAGGGTTGACCACCTCGAAGGTGTGGCCGCTGCGGGCGGGAACATAACGGCCGCCGATGTACAGCAGCTGGTCGGGAAAACGTGGCATGACAAACCTCCTGTGGGACGGTCGCCGCAGCGAGGCAGCTCAGCGCGTGAGGTGCAGGAACTGCAGGTGACGCTCGTATTGATCGATGATGTCGTTGATGATTTGTTCGCGGCTGTAGCTAACCAGGTCGTAGTCCTGGCTGCCTTCGTATAGATAGACCTCGGCGCGGTAGTAGCGCTGGTTGCGGAAGCGCTGCGCGGCGAACGACGGGGTGAGATAGCCGCGCATCACCACCTGGTAGCGGAAGCCTTGTTGTTCGCCGTGATCGACGCTGATTTCCATGTCGCCATCGTCGATGCGGCTACTGACGTTCCAGCCTTCTTCCTGCAATTGCGTGGTCACCGCCTCGATCGCCGGGCGCACCTGGTCGTGCATGAAGCGGTAGACCTCATCGCGCGCCGGGAAATGCATCGCCTGGCCCAGGCGCTGACGCCAGCCGCGGTGATGACGCGATTGCCCGATGAGCGGGCTGGGGCTGTAGAGCTGCGCACGTTTGCGCTGCGATTCCTCGCTCAATGCGCGTGACAGGCCCCATGCCATCAGCAGCAGCACCGCAGAAAACGGCAGCGAGGCAAGCACTACCGCCGATTTCAGCGCATCCATGCTGCCGGCCAACAGTAACCCTGCCGTGACCACGGCAGTGAGCACGCCCCAGAACACGCGCAGCCAGCGCGGGCCGTCGTCGTGCGGCTCGCCGCCATGCGAGGACAGCGTGGACAGCACCACGGTGCCGGAGTCGGCCGAGGTGACAAAGAACACGAAGCTGATCGCCACCGTCACCGTGATCACCGTGCGGCTCCACGGGTAGCTTTGCAGCAGTGAGTACAGCACCGTCTGTGGCGCATCGATGGCCTGTTGCGCCCATGCGCCCTGGCCATGGTGCAACAACTGATCCAGCGCGCTGTTGCCGAAGATCGACAGCCACGCCAGGGTGAATCCCAGCGGGATCAACAACACGCCCAGCACGAATTGGCGAATGGTGCGGCCGCGCGAGATGCGCGCAATGAACAGGCCGACAAACGGTGCCCAGCCGATCCACCAGGCCCAATAGAACACCGTCCAGTTGCCCAGCCAGTCGGCGCGCCCGCCATAGGCGTAGACGTCGAAACTCTTGCCGACCACGCTGCCCAGGTAGTCGCCCAGGTTCTGCATCAGGGCGTTGAGCAGATACTGGGTCGGCCCGGCGAACAGCATGAACAGCAGCAGCGCGATCGCCAGCAGCATGTTGATGTCCGACATCCAGCGCACGCCTTTTTCAACGCCGGACACCGCCACCACGATGGCCGCGCCCATCATTGCCACGATCAACGCGACCTGCACCCAGTGCGTATGCGGCACATCGAACAAGGTGCTCAGCCCGGCGTTGAGATGCAGCACGCCAAAGCCCATGTCCGCACCGATGCCGAATACCGTTGCCACGATGCCCAGCGCATCCACGGTGTAACCGATCGGCCCGTTGATGCGTTTGCCGATCAGCGGATACAGCGCCGAGCGCAGGGCCAGCGGAAGGTTATGACGGAAGGCGAAATACGCCAGCGCCATCGCCGCCAGCGCGAACACGCCCCAGCCATGCAGCCCCCAATGCAGGAAGAGCAACTGCATCGCCTGCCGCGCGGACGCTTCGCCACTGCCGGTACCGCCTTGTGGCGGTTGCAGATAGTGGGTCAGCGGTTCGGAAACGCAGAAGAAGAAGAGCGTGATGCTGATGCCGGCGGCAAACAGCATGCCGGCCCACGAGAGATAGCTGAATTCCGGCTCGTCGTGGTCGGCGCCGAGCTTGATGTTGCCGTAGCTGGACAAGGCGGTGCCGAGCACGAACACCAGATACAGCGTCATCGCCAGCAGGTAGTACCAGCCGACATTGCGCGAGGCCCAGATCTGCGCATCCAGCAGCACACGGCCTGCATCCAGTGGAAACAGCGCAACCAGCAAGGCGAATGTGCAGACCACCGTCGCCGCCAGCAAGAACACCGGCCGCAGAGTGCGTACCGGCAACGGCTGCGGTTCGACTGCACTCATATCGACGCACTCACAGGATGCGTGTCACGTGACGTGCTCCCAACGAAAAAACCGCCTGCGTTATCGCACAGACGGTGTCTAGGGGGTGTCGTCGGTCGAGTTCGCCAGTGCGAACCCCGTTGGCAGTTCAGGTGCGCTAGCGCAGCAGCTGCAGCGGAACGCGGATATCCATACCGACTGCCAGGTGATCGGAGAAGGCAGCGGGAATGGCCTCGGTGTGTTCGATCACCAGACTGTCGCTGACCAGGATATGGTCGATGGCACGATCCGGCCGCCAGCTGGGAAAGGTGTGCACCACGCAGCCCGGAGGCTGCAACCGGGTGTGGCGATACAGGGCCTGCATTTCCGGACGGTCGGCCACGCAGTTGAAATCGCCCATCAACATCACATTGGGATGCTGGGACAACAGTTCGGCAATGAAGGCCAGCTGCGCCATGCGCGAGTTGGCGCCCAGCGACAGATGCGCCACTGCCACGGCAAGGCCATCGCGGCCCTGCCCGAACTTGGCCAGCAGGATGCCGCGCCCGCCGATGCGGCCGGGCAGGGCATGGTCCTGCACTTCCAGCGGTTCCAGCTTGCTCAGCAGGCCATTTGCGCTTGAGGCTACCCCGCCCATGCGGCGGTTGGGCTGATGGCTCCAGTAGTGGAAGCCGGCGCGCTCGGCCAGATAGTGGGTCTGGTTGGTGAAGCCCGAGCGCAGGCTGCCCGGGTCGGCCTCCTGCAGGCCGACGATGTCGCGCTCTCCGGCCAGTTTGGCGATGCTGTCCAGGCTGGTGCGCTTGCTGCCCAGCGGCAACGCATGCGACCAGCTGCGGGTCACGTAATCGCTGTAGCGGCGGGTGCTGGAGCCGGCCTGGATATTGGCGGTCAGCACCCGCAGGGTGCGCGAATCCGAAGCGTTCACAGGGCGGCGATCGACAGGATCACTTGGCCAGCGTGGCGCGCTCGCGCGCGATCAGGTGATCGGCGATGCGCAGCATGTCCGGAAAGCTCTGGCCCTTGACCAGGTACTTGCCGTTGACGATCAGCGACGGCGTGCCGGTGATCTTGCTGCGGGTGGCGAACTGCTTGGCGCGATTGGTCTTGGCCGACACACCGAAGCTGCTCATGGTGTCGATGAAGGTCTTCTGGTCCACGCCGTACTTGGCGTAGAACGCGGCGATATCCTGCACCGAATCCTTGCCGCGCTCGCCCTTGAGGGTCTGGTCGACGTGGATGGCCTTGTACAGCGCTTCGTGGGTCTTTTCCTGCACGCCCAGCGTTTCGGCGGCGTAGAAGGCGCGACCGTAGTCATCCCACGGGCCACCGAACATCGCCGGCACATAGACGAAATGCACGTCCGAGGGCAGGCCGGCCTTCCACGGGCCGATCAGCGGCTGGAACGCGTTGCAGGCAGGGCAGACATAGCCGAACACCTCGGCCACTTCGATCTTGCCGGCGGCCTGCTGGTACGGCTGACCACCTTCGATATCCACATAGTCGGTGCCGGCGACCGGCTCCGGGCCATTGGGCGCGCGCGGGGCAGCGCTGGGCGCGGCAGGCGGCGGGGTGGTGGCGCTTTCGCCAGCAGCGGGCGGAGCCGCCGGATCGGCGGCCGGCGTCGCGGCGGCCGGAGCGGGCGCCGTTTCGGCAGCGGGCGTGGCGGCGGCGGGCGAGGTGTCGGACGAGCCGTCCTGGGCCTTGCAGGCGACCAGGATCGGGAGCAGTGCCATCAGCGTCAGGGCAAAGCGGGTCTTCATCGGATGGAATCTCCAGCGTGGGGCGAGGAAAGGGCCGGGCGGCCGCGGGACGCATGATGCCACGGGCGGCCGTCGGTAACGGTTACGTGGTTCAGCGCTTGGCCGGCCCGGCGTGCTCGCGTGCAATCAGGTAGTCGGCAATCTTCAACATGTCCGGATAATTGCGCGCGCCGATCAGGTAGCGCCCGTTGACGATCAGGGCCGGCGTGCCCGGCAGCTTGCTGCGCAGCGCGAACTCGCGCGCAGCCTTGAGCCTGGCATCCACCGCCTCGCTCTTGAAGATGTCCACGAAGCGCTGCTGCGGCACGCCGTAGTCGGCATAGAACACGGCCAGTTCGTCCGGGGAGACGTTCTGGGTCGGCACGCTCTGCTTTTCATGGATGGCATCGAACATGGCGCGATGGCTACGCTTGGCCACGCCCAGCATGTCGGCGGTGAAGTAGGCGCGCGCGAAGGCATCCCAGAACCCGCCGAACGCCGCCGGCACCGGGGTGAAGCGCACGTAGGACGGTTGCTTGGCGACCCAGGCCTCCAGCACCGGCTCGAAATGCGCGCAGTGCGGGCAGGTATAGCCGAACACTTCCACCACTTCGACCTTGCCGGCCAGCGGTGCATACGGTTGGCCGCCGTCGATCAGGGTGTAGTCCTCGCCTGCGACCGGCGCGGCCTTCTTGTCGGCGGCACAGGCCGCCAGTGGCACCAGGATCAACAACAGCAGGGACAAACGGGAAAACAGATTCATGCAGGCTCCGTGGGGATGCAGGGGGGAGGGCGGGAAACGACGACGCCGGTCGCGGGACCGGCGTCGTGACATGGTGAGGCAGTGGCGCGGGCTAACTCATGACCATACCGGCCTCATGAGCGCGCCGGCGACGCGGCAGGCGGCCGTGCGGCCGCCGCGTCGTCGGCGCGGTCGTGCAGACCTTGCAGATAGCTGGATAGCGCCTGGATCTCCTGCTCGGTCAGCGGGTGCGCCACCTGCGCCATGATATTGAACAGCGCCGGATTGCGCTCCTGGGTGGTGCCGGCCTGGTATTCCTTCAGGCGCCGCGCCACGTACTCGGCGTGCTGGCCGCCCAGGCGCGGATAGGCCGGGCCCGGATTGCCGCCACCGGACGGGCCATGGCAGGCCATGCAGGCCGGGACCCCACGCGCCACGTCGCCGCCGCGGTAGAGCTTTTCGCCAACTTCGTAGAACTTCATCCCCTGGTACGGGCCCTCGGCGATCACCGCGTCGTCGGCCACGCCGGCGGCGGACTTCTGGGTGGCGAAGTAGGCGCCCAGGTCGCGCATGTCCTGCGCGGTGAGGTCCTTGACGAAGGGCACCATCACCGCCGACATCCCGGTATTGCGCTCACCGCTGGCGATCAGCGCCACCTGATGCGCCACGTAGCGCTCGGTCTGACCGGCGATGCGCGGATACATGGCCACCGCCGGATTGCCGTCCGGCCCATGGCAGGCCGCGCAGGCGGCGGCCTTGGTCTGGCCGGCCTTGGCGTCGCCCCAGGTGGTCTTTGCCAGGTCCACCTCCAGCGGCGCAACGCGCACGGGTGGCGGATCGGGGATCGGCGTGACCGCCGATTGCGCAAACGCCACGGCCGCAACGACCGGCACGGCGAGGGCGGCGAGGACTAGCACACGAGCATGGCGCATCAGCTAAAGCTCCGTATGGACCCTGCCCGCGCGTTGGGTACTGGCTGTGGCAGGCGTGCTTCGATTATCGACACGCCTTTGCGCCAGGGTCAACGAACAGTGCAGCAAAACCGCCAGCGCCCGAACGTGCGATCCTAGCGGGATGTCGCTCCTTATCGAACAAGCCCGCTACCACCTGTCCGCCCACAACGCCCGGCAATTGCCTGACGATGGTGGTTACGAGGTGGCCTTCGCCGGCCGCTCCAACGCCGGAAAATCCAGCGCGCTCAATGCGCTGACCCGCCAGAATTCGCTGGCGCGCGTGTCCAAGACCCCTGGCCGCACCCAGCAGCTGGTGTTCTTCCAGATCCAGCCCGAGCGCTATCTGGTGGATCTGCCCGGTTACGGCTATGCCAAGGTGCCGCAGGATCTGCAGGCGCACTGGCAGGCCTTCATCGACCGCTATTTCCGCACCCGCGAGGCGCTGCGCGGGCTGGTGGTGGTGATGGACATCCGCCACCCGCTCAAGGACTACGACCTGCAGATGCTTGGTTATGCGGCCGAACGCGGCCTGCCCGCGCACGGATTGCTGACCAAGGCCGACAAGCTCGGCCGTGGCCAGCAGATGCAGACCCTGCAGAAGGTCAAGAAGGAAGTGACCTCGCGCTTTGGCGACAGCGTGACCGTGCAGACCTATTCGGGCCAATCGCGCCAGGGCGTGGACGAACTGCGCGGCATCGTCGGCGGTTGGCTGGGCCTGGACGTGGAAACCACCACGCCACAATGATGCCGTGCAACACGATTGTCAGGCCGGGGCCGATGCCCAGGGTCGTATAGCAACGGCGGACTTCGGTCCGCCGTTTGCGTTTCAAGCCACATGCCGGGCGAGGTGGACACGAGTGCGGATGCGCGCGCTGCAGCCTGCAATGACCGGCAGGCCGCATGCGGTTATGGGCGTCCTGCTCAGCATGGCGGGCGAGCAGGACCGGCGCGCAGTGATTGTCGGTCCTTGCCGGAGGGCGCTGCTTCCTCGGGCCGCGCAGCCTGGCAGGTTGACGTGGATCACGCCGCCGCTGCCAGCGATGGCGGGCGCGCATCGATGGAAATGTCATGCCCTGCCGGTGTCGCCAATCCTTTCGCGCCGGGCGGTTATAGTGCGGGCCTTGCGGTGGCTGGGGAGGATCCCCACATCGTCCCACCCCTTTCGTTTGCGAGCCTGCCCTTGTCGAGTCCCAGCCACGTTGCCGAAACGCCGATCACCGAACGCGCGGAACTGGTGCAGGTCCTCGCCTCCGGCGAGAAGCCCAGCGCTGACTGGCGGATCGGCACCGAGCACGAAAAGTTCGGCTTCCAGCTCGATGATCTGCGTGCGCCCACCTTCGACGGCGCCCGCGGCATCGAGGCCCTGCTGACCGGCTTGACCCGCTTCGGCTGGGAGCCGGTGCAGGAAAACGGCCGCACCATCGCGTTGCTGCGCGACGGCGCTTCGGTGACGCTGGAGCCGGCCGGCCAGCTGGAACTGTCCGGCGCGGCAGTGGAAACCCTGCACCACACCTGCGTGGAAACCGGCACCCATCTGGACGAAGTGGCGCAGGTGGCCGGCGAGTTGCAGCTGGGGTTCCTGGGCATGGGCTTCCAGCCCAAGTGGCGCCGCGACCAGATGCCGTGGATGCCCAAGGGCCGCTACCAGATCATGAAGAGCTACATGCCCAAGGTCGGCTCGCTCGGCCTGGACATGATGACGCGCACCTGCACGGTGCAGGTCAACCTGGATTACGCCACCGAAGCGGACATGGTGAAGAAGTTCCGCGTCTCGCTGGCGCTGCAGCCGATCGCCACTGCCTTGTTCGCCGATTCGCCGTTCACCGAGGGCAAGCCCAACGGCTACCTGAGCTACCGCTCGCATATCTGGACCGATACCGACGCCGACCGCACCGGCATGCTGGATTTCGTGTTCGAGGACGGCTTCGGCTACGAGCGCTACGTCGATTACCTGCTCGATGTGCCGATGTATTTCTCTTGCCGCAACGGCGTCTACGTCGATGCCAGCGGGCAGAGTTTCCGCGATTTCATGCAAGGCAAGCTGCCGGCGCTGCCTGGTGCATTGCCGACGCTGCGCGACTGGTCCGATCACATGACCACCGCATTCCCGGAAGTGCGCCTGAAGAAGTATCTGGAAATGCGCGGCGCCGATGCCGGTCCGTGGAATCGCCTGTGCGCGCTGTCGGCGTTCTGGGTGGGTCTGCTTTACGACGACACCGCGCTGGATGCGGCCTGGGACCTGGTCAAGGATTTCAGCCCCACCGAGCGCCACGCCTTGCGCGATGGCGTGCCCAGGCAGGCGCTGGGCCTGCCGTTCCGCAATGGCACCGTGCGCGACCTGGCGGTGGAGGCGGTCAACATCGCCCGCGAGGGGCTGCGCCGGCGTGCGCGTCTGAATCGCGACGGCCAGGACGAAACCGGGTTTCTGGATGTGATCGCCGAGATCGCCGAGAGCGGCGTCACCGCCGCCGAGCGCAAGCTGGCGCTGTATCACGGCGCGTGGAAGGGCGATATCGATCGCGTGTTCCGCGAGTTCGCTTACTGAGTATCGAGGCCGGTAGTAAAGGGCACGCTGGCATTGCCGCGCGTCTGGCCGGGTCTTGGTGTGGAATGCGCTGGGGGCGATGCGGAGTGCTTGCGCTGTTGCCACTAAAACAGCGAACAAAACGACTGCGCCGCCGCCAGGCGGGCGCGGGCGTTGTCCGGAGTCGGCGGCGGGCTACGCGTCCGCTCCGGTTCCGAGCGCGGCATCCATCCACACCTGACGACTGCGCGCTACATGTGTCAGCTGCCTGAGCCGTCATCGCAAAGGCTGCAGACTTGGGGGCAGTGCTGACGCCGGGTGCTGATCGCCACGGCTCCGTGTCCGCGTGATCGATCTGAGCCTCAACGACCGACCGGCGTGCTCGAGATCAGCGGCGCTCCGGCATGCACGGCAGGCGCACGGTCACCCTCAGGCCGCCCTGGGCGCGATTGTCCAGCCGTAGGTCGCCGCCATGGGCCAGCACGATGCTGTGCGCGACCGACAGCCCCAGGCCGATGCCGCCGGTGCCGCGGTTGCGCGAGGACTCGCCGCGCACGAACGGCAACAGCAATTGTTCGCGCTGCGACGGATCGATGCCCGGGCCGTCATCGTCGATCCAGAGCACCCCGTCTTCGCCGTCGCGCTGCAGTTGCAGGCGTGCGCATTTGCCGTATTTCAGCGCATTTTCCAGCAGATTCATCACTGCGCGGCGCAATGCCAATGGGTCGCCATCCAGGGTGATCGCCGGACCGGGCAGTAGCACCGCGTCGGCGCCGATGTCGGTGGCATTGTCGACCACGCTCTCCACCAGCAGGCGCAGATCCAGCGGCGCGCGTTCGCCGCGATGGCGATCGTTCTGGATGAAATCCAGCGCTGCGGAAATCATCGCCTTCATCTCGTCGATATCGGCCAGCGCCTTGTCGCGCAGTGGCGGTTGCAGGTCGTCCAGGCGAAACGACAACCGTGCCAGCGGCGTGCGCAGGTCGTGCGCGATCGCAGCGACCATGTGGGTACGCTCGTTGATCAGGCGGTTCAGGCGGCCCTGCATGGCATTGAACGAATCGGCCGCACGTACGATCTCCGGAGGGCCGCTGCGCTGCAAGGCGGCGGCGTGGGGATTGCGGCCCAGCCGGTCGGCGGCCTCGGCAAAGCGCTTGATCGGCGCCGACAACGCGCGCGAGAACCACCAGGCCAGCGGCACATTGGCCAGCAGGCCGGCCAGGAACAGCAGCACGATATGGGTCTTGAACTCGGTCGACAGCCGCCGGCGCGGTGATTCCACCGTGCGCCAGCGGCCATCGGGCTGCTGCAGTGCGGCGGTGAAGCCGTCCAGCAGCGGCACGCCGGGGGTCAGCCGTTCGCTTTCCCAATCCTCCGGCGCCTGGGCCGGGCGCAGCCCGGTGCCGAAAGGGGCCGCATCGGCGGACCGGTTCGGGTGCCATCGGGAGGCCATCGGCAGCGAGCCACCGCGGCCTCCGGCTTCGCTGTTGCGTTGCGGATCGGGCGCACGCTGCACCTGGCCGCTGTCCGGGAACGGGTCGTCGCGGTCCTCTGCATTGCGGTAGAACCGCACGTGGCGCTTGTCGACATCCAGCCAATGGGCCAGCAGCATTTCCGCAAACGGGTCGCGGACCTGGTCTGCAGGTGGGGTCGGCGCCTGCGCACCATCGTGGACCTTCAGAGTCTGGGTGCCGGCCGGCATGCGCGTGGACAGCAGCGCCACCACTTCGGGCGGATGCACCGGCGGCTCGTACACCGGAGTCCGCATCACCAGCAGGGCGATACCGATGATCTGGGCGGTGAGCAAGGCCACCGCCAGCAACACGAAAGTACGGGCAAAGATCGACAGCCCGCGCCGTGCCGGTTTGCTCACAGGCGCGAGACGCTCGGCAGCAGCATGTAGCCTTCGTTACGTACGGTGCGAATCAACTCGGTATGGACGCGCTCATTGATCTTGCGGCGCAGGCGGCTGATCTGGCTATCGATGGCGCGGTCGTAGACGTCGGTGTCGCGGCCGCGGGCGTGGTCCAGCAGCTGATCGCGGCTGAGCACGCGCTGCGGGTGCTCGACAAAGGTGCGCAGCAGGGCGAATTCGCCGTCGGATAGATTGATGAAGATGCCGGTAGGGTCGCGCAGGTCGCGCCGCACCACGTCCAGCCGCCAGCCGGCGAATTCGTAGACGTTGCCGCGCTGGTCGGCCTGCTCGCTGCTGGCCTGGCTGCGGCGCAGCAGTGCACGCACGCGGGCCAGCAATTCCCGCGGATTGCAGGGCTTGGCGAGGTAGTCGTCGGCACCCACTTCCAGGCCGATGATGCGGTCGGTATCGTTGCCCAGCGCGCTGAGCATGATAACCGCCGGTGAACCGCGCTCGCTGGCCAGGGCGCGGGCCGCGCTCAGCCCATCTTCTCCAGGCATCATCACGTCGAGTACGATGAGATCCGGACGCTGCCGTGCCATGCTGGTGCGCATGTCCGCCACGTTCTCGGCGACGTCCACCTGGTAGCCATGGGCGCTCAGGAATTCGCCGATCAGCTTGCGCAGGTCGGGGTCGTCGTCGACCACGAGAACACGGGGTTGCTGCAGGTCCATGGAAGTCGTCGTCGGTGGCACGGACACTGGCCCGCGCAAGGTGGAGGCTGAGGCTGCCGGATACATGGTGCTCGCAGGTACATGGCTGGAATAGCCATCATAATGATTGAATTTGTCAACCATTGGCACACGTGCAAAGCGACATGACGGGACGAGACATCACACAGGACATCATCGCCTCGACACTGTGCCGCCCGGGTGGCGAGCGTGCGCATGACAAGGCATATCCGATGATGCGGGTGATCAGCCGCGACAATGGCGTGGGCCTGACCCGGGACATGGTACTGATGGCGCAGACCCTGCGCGCCGGCGGCGTGCCGGTGCAGGAGGTCGGGTTCACCAGCCAGCGGCTGCAGGATACCGGGCGCGAAGTCCGGCTGTGGGCCAGCCGCGCCCTGTTCGGTCGGGTGCCGTTGCAGATCTATTCCGAACGCGTCTACGCGCGCTGCCTGCCGTTGGGGCAGAGGAATCTGCTGGTGCCCAACCCGGAGTGGCTATTGCCCAAATGGTTGCCGTTGCTGCCGAAGTTCGATGCGGTGTTGTGCAAGACCCACCACGCCGAGCGCATCTTCCAGACCCTGGGCTGCACCACGCGCTATATCGGCTTCACCAGCCCGGACCGCTTCGATGCGCAGGTGCCGCGCCAGCGCGCGTTCTTCCATCTGGCCGGGCGCAGTACCGCCAAGGGCACCCGGGTCTTGCTGGAGACCTGGAGACAGCACCCGGAATGGCCGTTGCTGACGGTGGTGCAGAACCCCCGCACCGCCGGCAAGCCGGTGGTTGCGCCCAATATCGATCACCGGGTCCGCTATCTGGACGATGCCGAACTGCGCCGGTTGCAGAACGCCCACCTGTTCCACATCTGCCCCTCCGAGGCCGAGGGCTTCGGGCATTACCTGATGGAGGCGCTCAGCGTAGGGGCGGTGACCCTGGCCACCGATGGCGAACCCATGAACGAGCTGGTCAGGCCGGAGCATGGCGTGCTGATCCCGGTGGCCGAGGTACGCCAGCGGCGCCTGGCCTCGTATTACTACGTCGATGGGGCCGGCATTGCGCATGCGGTGGAGGCTGCACTGGCCCTGTCGCAGGCAGCGCTCGATCACCTGTCGGCCCATGCCCGAGCGTTCTACCAAGCCAATGACAGCGCATTTCCGGCGCGGTTCCGCGCTGCGGTGCTGGCTTCGCTACCCGAGCACGTCGCCGAGGCGGCGATCGGCGCGGCACCGGTAGTCGTCGAGCGCTGATCTGGCGCGGCGGCCGGTTGCGACACCGCCTGTCGCCGCCGCTGCACGCGGCAGGCAGCGTGCCGGCGAATTGTCCAGTGCTGTCCGCCACACGCGTCACTGCGCGGCAGTGCCCCGCTGCGCATCGGCCAGGCATGGTGACACGAACAGGTCGCCGCGACACGCGCCCAGCGCGGTCCTGCTTGCCGTGACTGCCTATAGTGCCGCCAGTGCCACGACCAGCGCCGTGCCGGCGACATCGAAGAACGCCAGATGCAAGGCGGTACCGAGTTTCAGGCTGGCCAGCGCGTACACGCCCAGCGGAAAGGTGAAGCCCCACCATCCGAGGTTGAATGGCACTCCGGCGCGTAAGTAACCGGCCGTGATCAACCCCGCCAGCAGCCACCACCACGCCCCCGCGCCCCCGCGCCCCAGAACAGCACCGCACCGATCACGCCCAGACCACCGGCGATGCGTCCGAGGTCGGTCAGGCCCTGCGCGGCGAGAATGGCGGGAGCATGCTGGCCGATCGACAGCATGCCCAGTGCAGCGGTGCCGAGCGGGCCGAGTGGCAGCCAGATCGAGGCCGCCATGCTGGCCGGCGGCAGCGGATGCAACGCCATGCGCAGCAGCAGGATCACCAGGATGCCCATCGCCACCGGCACCGAGTATGCCCATAGCGCGTAGCTGGCGATGGTCACGATGAATTGCGCCTGCGCATCTGCCAGCTGCGCTGCCAACGGGCCGCCGCTGGCAGCGGCCACCTCGGCGGCGACCACCGGCAGTAGCCACAGCGCAGTCATGTCCTGGAGGCGGTGCTGCTGGCGGGTGAACATCAGATACGGCACGCCCACCCCGCATGCCAGCGCGAGTGCCACATCCATCCACCACAGCGCCTCGGCCAGCGGGACAGCGGCACTGCTCCAGCGAGGCACGCCGTACAGCAGCAGGCCGTTGATCACGGTCGCCAGTCCCATCGGAATGGTGCCCAGAAACAGCGACGCGGAGGCATGCCCGAAAATCCGCCGGGCTTCATCGAAGAACAGTGCCCAGCGTGCCGCATACAGCAGGCTGAACAATAGGAACAGGGCACCGTTGCACAGCCACAAGAGTTCGCCCACAGCCGTCAGGCACGGACTGTGCCGGGGCAGTTGCCCGAGCGCCAGCGCGAAGATGCCGGGGCCCATGGTGGCGCCGAACCAGTTCGGGGTGAACTGGCGGATGAGCTGGCGTGGGCCGGACAACGCAGTCGAGGGACGGAGTTGCCGGGTGCCGGGCAGTGCGTTGGGAGTGCGCATGATCAGAGGCGATGCGATGGTGACGGCCGCAGTGTCGAACCGATGGGTATAGCTGTAAAACGGGTAATATCGCTAGCGATTACCCGGAAAGCAGGTAGGTTGTGCGTCTGACGTTGCGCCAGCTCCAGATCTTCTGCGCCATCGCCCAGCATGGCAGCACCACCGGTGCCGGGCTGGCCGTGGCGTTGTCGCAGTCGGCCACCAGTGCGGCGCTCAACGACCTGGAGCATGCGCTGGACACGCAGTTGTTCGATCGGGTGGGCAAGCGGCTGGTGCTCAACGATGTCGGCGCCGCACTGCTGCCACAGGCACGCAAGCTGCTCGATGGCGCCCACGCGATCGAGGCCGGATTCACGCCGGGCGCTGCCGCGTCGGCAGGTCGCCTGAAGATCGGCTGCAGTACGACCATCGGCAATTACGTGTTGCCGCTGGTGCTGCGGGCGCTGCACACGCAGGCACCCGGGTTGCGCGTGGACATGGATAGCGCCAACAGCAGCGGTATTGCCGGCAAGGTGGCGAACTTCGAGCTCGACATGGGCCTGATCGAAGGGCCGTGTCATCTGCCGGAACTGCACGCCGAACCCTGGCTGCTGGATGAGCTGGTGGTGGTGGTGGGCAGCCGGCATGCGTTGGCCAAGCGGTCCAGGGTCACGCCTGCCCAGCTGCGCGACGCCGACTGGCTATTGCGCGAGCCAGGCTCGGGCACACGCGAAGAAGTGGAACAGGCGTTGCTGCGGCATCTGCATACGCTCTCGGATACCCGCCAGATCGGCAGTTCCGAGGCGATCAAGAACGTGCTGGTGCAAGGTGTGGGCGTGAGCTGCCTGTCGCGGTGGGCGGTAGACGGGCTGATCGCGTCGAAGAAGCTGCAGCCACTCAGCAGCGGGCTGCCGCGGTTGACCCGGCGGTTCTTCCTGATCTGGCATCGCGACAAGTTCTTTTCGCCGAACCTGCGGCGCTTCCGCGACGCCTGCAGGCACTTCAAGCAGACCCGCGAGGCGCCCGCGCGGCGCTAGACCTCGTCGGGTGCCGCGCTGCGCATGCGCGTGCGGCAATGCAGTCGTTGGTGTCTTCCGGCCTGCATCGAGGGGCGTCCAAGCGCAGGTTGACGCTGGCGTGAGCGCCATCACTGTTCATCGCCAGTTCTCTGCTGGATGCAGCATTGCCTGCATCGGCATCGCTTTTTTTCCGGATTTCCCTATACTGCCCCCCAGTATCCTGGGTCGAGGGCCGGCATGCCGCATTCGCCGCTGGAAAAGAAACGTGCACTGGCGCGGGTACGGCGCTTGCGCGGGCAGTGCGACGCGCTTGAGCGCGCGCTGCAGTCCGGCGCAGACTGCGCCCCGGTGCTACAGCAGATCGCCGCGATCCGGGGGGCCGTCAATGGGCTGATGTCGCAGGTACTTGAAGCGCATATCCGGGAAGATTTCGGGCATGCCGCCGCCTCCGATGCGCAACGTGCCGAGCGCGTGCAGGACCTGCTCGGTCTGGTCCGGTCCTACCTCAGATGAACTCCCACCGGGCCGCATTGCCGCGCCCGTCCCCGAACATCCCTGTCAGGAGCGTTATTCCATGAAATCCCGTGCAGCAGTCGCATTCGGACCCGGCAAGCCGCTGGAAATCGTCGAAATCGACGTCGCACCGCCGAAGGCCGGCGAAGTGCTGGTCCGCATCACCCATACCGGCGTGTGCCACACCGATGCCTTCACGCTGTCCGGCGACGATCCGGAAGGCATCTTCCCGTCGGTGCTCGGCCACGAAGGCGGCGGCATCGTCGAGCAGGTGGGCGAAGGCGTCACCGGCGTCAAGGTCGGCGACCACGTCATCCCGCTGTACACCGCCGAATGCCGCAAGTGCAAGTTCTGCCTGTCCGGCAAGACCAACCTGTGCCAGGCGGTGCGCGCCACCCAGGGCAAGGGCCTGATGCCGGACGGCACCACCCGCTTCTCCTACAACGGCGAGCCGATCTACCACTACATGGGCTGCAGCACCTTCAGCGAATATACCGTGGTGCCGGAGATCTCGCTGGCGGTGGTCAATCCGGAGGCGCCGCTGGAAAAGGTCTGCCTGCTCGGTTGCGGCGTCACCACCGGCATCGGTGCGGTGCACAACACCGCCAAGGTCAAGCCGGGCGAGAGTGTGGCGGTGTTCGGTCTGGGCGGCATCGGACTTGCGGTGATCCAGGGCGCGGTGCAGGCCAAGGCCGGGCGGATCCTGGCCATCGACACCAATCCTGGCAAGTTCGACCTGGCGCGCAGCATGGGCGCCACCGACTGCATCAACCCGAAGGATTACGACAAGCCGATCCAGGACGTCATCGTCGAGCTGACCGATGGCGGGGTGGATTTCAGCTTCGAGTGCATCGGCAACGTCAACGTGATGCGGTCGGCGCTGGAGTGTTGCCACAAGGGCTGGGGCGAGAGCGTCATCATCGGTGTGGCCGGTGCCGGCCAGGAAATCAGCACCCGTCCGTTCCAGTTGGTGACCGGGCGCGTGTGGCGCGGCTCGGCATTCGGTGGGGTCAAGGGCCGTACGCAGTTGCCGGGCATGGTGGAGCAATCAATGAAGGGCGAGATCGATCTGGATCCGTTCATCACCCACACCATGCCGCTGGACGAGATCAACCACGCCTTCGACCTGATGCATGAAGGCAAGTCGATCCGTACCGTGATTCATTTCTGACCGGATGGCCAGGAGCGGCGCGCGGCCGCTTCCGCGCACGTGGAACCCGAGACTCCGGGAGAGGCGTGATGACTAATGTGTCGATCCATCTTTCGGTAGATGGTGGTGTTGCGCGAGGCGGGGCAGAAAACTTTCAGGGGGGAACCCTGGAGTGCCACTGCGCCACCGACAAGGTGACGCTGGAAGTGGGTGCGCAGACTGCGCACAACCACGCATGCGGCTGCAGTAAATGCTGGAAACCCGAGGGCGCGACCTTTTCGGTGATCGCGGTGGCGCCGCGGAACAAGGTCAAGGTGACCGCGCACGCAGAAAAGCTGAAGATCGTCGATGAAAGCGCGGCGATCCAGCGCCACGCGTGTGCCGGGTGCGGTGTGCACCTATTCGGCCGCATCGAGAACAAGGAGCATGCGTTCTACGGGCTGGATTTCGTGCACACCGAGTTGTCCAGGCAACAGAACTGGTCGGCGCCGGGTTTTGCCGCATTTGTCTCGTCCATCATTGAAACCGGCACGCCGCCGGAGCAGATGGATGGAGTGCGTGCGCGCCTGACCGAGCTGGGCTTGCCGCCCTACGACTGCCTGTCGCCGGCGTTGGTGGATGCGTTATCGACGCAGGTGGCACGCAAGAAGGGTTTGCTGCATTGATGGTCCAACCCTGCGGCTGGTGACCCGGCCGCTGGGTTTTCTCTTCGTAAGGAATCTTCATGGAACGTATCGAACACCGCGCCTGTTTCGGCGGCTGGCAGGATGTGTATCGGCATCAGTCCAAGAGCCTGGGATGCAGCATGCAGGTTGGCGTCTACCTGCCGCCGCAGGCGGCAGGTGGCCCATTGCCGGTGCTGTACTGGCTCAGCGGTTTGACCTGTACCGAGCAGAATTTCATCAGCAAGGCCGGCGCGCAGCGCTATGCCGCCGAGCACGGCGTGATCCTGGTGGCGCCGGACACCAGCCCGCGCGGCGACGATGTGGCCGATGCGGAAGGCTACGACATCGGCAAGGGCGCCGGCTTTTACGTCGATGCCACGCAGCAGCCGTGGGCGGCGCACTACCGCATGTACGACTACGTGGTGAACGAATTGCCGGCGCTGATCGAGGCCCATTTCGTCACCAACGGTGCGCGCGCCATCAGCGGCCATTCGATGGGCGGGCATGGCGCCTTGACCATTGCATTGAAGAACCCGGGCCGCTATCGCAGCGTGTCGGCGTTTTCGCCGATCGTGGCACCCAGCCAGGTGCCGTGGGGCGAGAAAGCGTTTGGGCAGTATCTGGGCGAGGATCGTGAAACGTGGAAAGCCTACGACGCGACGGCATTGATCACCGAAGCTCAGGAACGTTTACCGTTGTTGATCGACCAGGGCGATGCTGACGAATTTCTTCAAAATCAGCTAAAAACCACGCTATTCGAAGACGCCGCCAATGCGGCCGGTTATCCGGTCACCGTGCGGATGCAAACTGGGTATGACCATAGCTATTACTTCATCGCCAGTTTCATTGGCGAGCACATCGCGCATCATGCGGCGGCGCTGCGCGGGTGATGGGGTGCGGTTGAGGGTGTGATTGGGCGGGATGGGATGGCACGGGCAAAGTGGCAGACATCCCGCAGTCCCCGGAGCGCACCGACTGGTGGCAACGCAGACGACCGCAGACCGCAAGTCAGTCGTTCCCTTCTCCCTCGGGGAGAAGGTGCCCCGAAGGGGCGGATGAGGGTACGGACGAAGCCGCATGGGGCTGAACGTGGCGAGGGCTTCGCCACGTATCCTCACCCCAACCCCTTATCTCTTGGCGATCTGCCAGATTAGGCGTCGAGAGGCGGCGTGGTCGACCGATAACCCATAGGTCTGAGCGACCGCGGGAGAGCGAGGTCGCCACGNCCCCTTATCTCTTGGCGATCTGCCAGATTAGGCGTCGAGAGGCGGCGTGGTCGACCGATAACCCATAGGTCTGAGCGACCGCGGGAGAGCGAGGTCGCCACGCCGCAATCTCCTGGCAAACGCCCGAACAGTTGCTCGAGTAGGCGCTCGTAACGATAAGGCTGGGCTGCCCAGGAGAGCTCTCGACCCGTCGAGCATAGCGGAGTTGATCATGAACGAGAGTGTCGGAATCGATGTCTGCAGGCAGTGGTTGGACGTGCATGTGCATGGCTTGCAGCAGGCGCGGCGATTTGCCAATCAGGCCACGGGCCTGCGTCAGTTGCGTGACTGGCTGGCGCCGCTGACGTTGTACCAAGTGGTGGTGGAAGCAACCGGGGGTGCTGAGCAATTGGCGCTGGACACGCTGCATGCTGCCGGCCTGCCGATGGTGCGGATCAATCCGCGCCAGGCGCGCGATTTTGCCAAGGCCACCGGTCAGCTGGCCAAGACCGATCGGCTGGATGCGCGTGCGTTGGCACACATGGCGGCGGTACTGCCGCTGACACGCTATCAGCCGTTGGAGGACTGGCGCCGGCAACTGCGCGCCTATCAGCAGCGGCGGATGCAGGTGGTGACCGTCGTGCAGCAGCAGCGCCAGCAGCTGTCTACGCTTACCGATGCCTGGCTCAAGCGGCAGGCGCACAGCGCAGTGCGGCAGTTGCAGCAGCAGGTGGCGCAGCTGGACGCACGCATCGCCCAGCAATTGGCCGCGCGTGCAGAGTTGCAGGTGCTGCGTCAGGTCAAAGGTGTCGGCCCGGTGCTGCTGGCGAGCCTGGCGGCACAGCTGCCGGAACTGGGCCAGCTGAGCGGCAAGGCCATTGCCAAGCTGGTCGGGGTCGCACCGCTGGCGCGCGACAGCGGCGCGATGCGTGGGGTGCGGCGCATCTGGGGCGGGCGGGCCGGCATCGGCCAGGTGCTGTACATGGCCACCCTGGTGGCCGTGCGCTTCAACCCGCCACTGCGCGATTTTTATCAACGGCTGCGTGACAAGGGCAAGGCCGGCAAAGTGGCCCTGGTGGCGGCCATACGCAAGTTGCTGGTCATCCTCAACGCCAAAATGCGGGATCAACTGGCGGCTGCCGCCGCCAGTTGATCAAGACAGTTGCTCTCCCGNNNNTGGCGGCCATACGCAAGTTGCTGGTCATCCTCAACGCCAAAATGCGGGATCAACTGGCGGCTGCCGCCGCCAGTTGATCAAGACAGTTGCTCTCCCGGCGGGAGAGGGGCTTGCTACTTCACTGAACGTCAGTGCCGCGTTGGTGCGGGTATCGTGGTCACACCCAACACCAACACCAACAAAGCTGATACCTACAACGCGCTAGCGCGCCACTTGCGCTGCCAGCTTCCCCAATCGCCGCATTGCGCGCTCCAGCGTCTCGTTCCACGGCTGGCCGCAGCTCAGGCGGAGATGATCAGCGTAGTCGCCGCGGCTGGACTACAGATGGCCCGGCGAGGTGCCGATGCCTTCGGCCACTGCGGCTTCGAACAAGGCCTGGCCACTGCCACCCTCGGGCAATTGCAGCCATAGCGAAGGTCCGCCAGCCGGGTCGCCCGCCCGCGTGCCCTCAGGCCAATGCCGCATGATCGCATCGCGCAGGCGTTGGCCATTGTCGGCCAGGGTACGGCGTAGCTTGCGCAGATGCCGTTCCAGATCGTGTTGCGTCAGATAATCGGCCAATGCCAATTGCGGCAGGCTGGCGCTGCCGACGGTGGAAAGGTATCTGGCGCGCACCAGGGCGTCGGTCCAGTCGCCGCCGAGCAGCCAGCCCATGCGCAGGCCGGGCGATAGCGCCTTGGAGAACGAGCCGCAGGTGATCACGTTGGCATGCGTGTCGAAGTGGCGCAGCGGGCGCGGTCGCTGGCCCGACCAGTCCAGTTCGCCGTAGCTATCGTCTTCGATCACCACGGTGCCGTGACGTGCGCAGCTGTCCGGTAGCGCGCGTTTGGCAGTGTCGGGCGCGAGGCTGCCGTTGGGATTGTTGACGTTGGGCACCTGCACTGCGGCACGCACCGGCGTGCGCTGCAGCAGCGCGTCCAGGCGCGCCACATCGATGCCCTGGCCGGCGCGGTTGGGGACTTCCAGCACCTTGAGCCGTAACGCGGCCACCGCCTGCAGGATGCCGTGGTAGGTGGGCGTTTCCATCAGCACCACATCGCCCGGTGCGGTGCGCGTGCGCAGTGCCAGGCTGATGGCTTCCATCGCGCCAGGGTGTCGAGCGAGCTGCGCTTTCCCAACCAGATGCCGGTGTTGCTGCCGGTGGCGCCGCAAACGGTGTTGGCGTCGTTGTCGATTGCGCCACAGGCCGTGTATGCAAACGCGCAGGCATATATCGCCGTCTACGCCAGGTGCGTGCGGTGGTGCCGGATCTGAGCCGGATGCTGGCGCTGGCGCCGCGCGATGTACTTGCATGCCGGGTCGAGCCGCAGCATGTGTCTGTGCGCGGCAGCGCCGTGCGGTATCTGCAGCGAACGATTGCGCCATGAGCATCGCCGTGTCTGTTCAAGCCATATCGGCCGGCACTGCGCGACGTGCGATCTGGCACTTGCTGGTGGCCGAAGTGTTGATCGGGTCGGTGGGCGTGTTCGTGCACGAGAGCGGGCAGGATCCGGTCGCGGCGGCGTTCTATCGCTGCCTGTTCGGTGCGCTGTTTCTCACCGCCTGCGGCCTGATCGGCGGGCAGCTGCGCGACGCGGTCGTCAGCGGCGTCTTGCTGGTGCTGCACTGGGTGGCCTTGTCCGCCGGCATGGCGCGCTCGTCGATCGGCGTGGCCACCATCGTCTATCCCGTGTTTCCGCACTGTTGCGGGCTGGGTTTTCCAGCCGCGCCGCGCTGCATCCGGGCCTGCACTGGGTCTGGCTGGTGGGGCTGGGCGTGATCCACCGCGGGATCGTGTATGTGCTGTTCTATTCGGCGTACCGGCATCTGCAGGTGGCCACGATCGCCGTGCCGGCGTTCGTCTATCCGCTGGCCGCGCTGCTGCTGGACCATCTGCTGTACGGCCACGCCCTGGTGCCGGTGCAGTGGCTGGGTCTTGCGCTGATCGTGGTCGGCACGCTGGCGGTCAACCTGACACGGCGCTGGCCGCACGGTGCACTGGCGCAAGCATGAGCCGGCCGCCACACGGGCAGCGTGGCGGCATCGCCTTGATGGTCGTGCGTCAGCGCACGTCGCGCATTTCCCAGTGACCGCCCGCCAGCGCCTGCATGCGCTGCTTGAACAGATCGCCGGGGATATTGGTGGTGGCCACCAGATCGACGCGCAGATCCTGCTGTTTGCCGGTGACCGTCGCTGCCGGGTCGGTGATGCCCAGCGTCGGGTCCACCTCGTCCGGGTCGGCCTGCAGCTGGCGCCAGCGATCGAACCAGGCCGGGTCGCGCAAGGCCGCCTGCAGCTGTTCGGCAAATGCGTCGGCGCCATTGGCGGTGAAGCTCACCGACGGTGCGCTGCCGCGGGCGAGCTTGGGGTCGGGCAGGCTGATCGAGTAGCTGACAGGCATGGGAGGACTCCGTTGAATGACGGCGGCACGTTAGCCAAGACGGGGTGACAACACCGTCGAGGACGCAGATGCCCGCGCGCTGTTGCTTCAGGCGGAGAAGGTGTGCGGTTCGGCCGCGAATGCGACTGCCAGCGCGCCCTTGCCCACGTTGACCATGCCGGTCAGACTCATCACGCTTTCGAACAATTCCACGCCATGGGTCTGGCAGGCAGCCTGCAGCGCGGTGTAGCCGGGCAGGGCATGCAGCTCGGACAGCTCGCCGCCGTACCCCACGCACACCGTGGGCGTCATCAGGCCTTCGCGGATCTTGCGCACGGTGAAGCCGAACAACTTCTCCGCTGAGGGCTCGAAGCCCTTGAGCTTGGCCACCGGTTCGGTGACGCCGCGGTAGGCGCGCAGCACCGGCTTGATGTCCAGCGCACTGCCCAGCGCCGCACCGATCAGGCCCACGCTGCGATCGCCCTTGGTGCGGGCACGTGCGCGCAGGTAGTACAGATCGCGTGGAATCATGTAGCCATAGGTGTGTTCGGCCAGTTGTTCCAGGCGGCTGCGGATCGCCGCCACGCCCTGGCCCTGGTCACGCAGGCGCACCGCTTCCACTGCGGTGATGCCTTGCCCGGCAAACAGGTTGAGCGTGTCGATCACGCGCAGCGCGAACGGCGAGCTGTGGCCGGCCGCCTGGCGGATCGGCTTGTAGTCGTTGAGGATCGCGAAGCTGGCCTGCATGGCGTTGTCGAAGATCTGGCTGCGCAGCTTGGAGATGGTCAGGCAGAACACATGGTCGTAGTCGATCACCAGCTGCTGCAGGAACAGGTCGCGGATCTGGTTGACCGAAAACGGCGTGGTCTCGGCCTCGTGCCCGCGCTCGGCGACATGCGCCTGCAGGAAGCTCAGCGTGGCCTCCTCGTCGCGGTGATCGGCCAGCACGGCTTCGCCGATCCTGACGCTGATCGGCAGCACGATGACGTTGTTGCGTTGGATGAAGTCCTGCGGCAGGTCGCATGCACTGTCCACCACGATTCCGATGCGCATCGTCGCCCCCTCCGGCTATTGCGTCGTCTCCAAGTGCGAACGCTATCGCAAACCCGGTCCCAGGCGTAGACCCACGCACCGAATGCCTGGCCGGCGGGCCTGCAGCCGTGGACATGGCGCGCCGTCGCTGCCCTGCCGGCGCGGCAGCGCAGCGCCAGCTTCCGCGCCAGCTGCAGCCTGTCCCCCGACCGTCCCGGCCTCTCTCACCGGACGGCGCATGCATGTGGCTGTGCAGCATTGGTGCACCAGGCGGGGCTGGGCACCTGAGCCGGACATGACGCCCTGCCCGCGCAAGGGGCAGGAACTGAGGACCAGTGCACGCTTCGGGTGACAGGTGGCGCCCGCTATCGCGCTTGGCGCGCTCGCCCTGCCGGAATCGCTATAGCTCCTCCCGCGCAGGCGCTGCTAGGGTCGGTCGCAACCGCTACAGGGCAGGTCTCGGCGGCGCCGTACCGGTGTCGCTGCGCCAAACACAATGGAGAGTCCAATGCACACCACCCCATCCAACTCCCTCGCTCAGACCGGCGCACAGGCGCCCCGCCCGCGGCGGCACGCATCGCGCTGGTGGAAGGCGGCGCTGGTCATCGGCCTGGTGGCGCTGGCACCGGCGGCCCTGGCGGGGCCGTACAAGATCTTTGGCAACCACTATGCGTGGGTCAATAACTTCAACGACCCCAACAACATCATCCAGGGCACCTTCGGAACCGGCAGTACGCCCGAACTGGCAGTCACCTTCAATTTCGCCGACTACAACCTCTACGGCTACCCGGCGATCGTGCGCGGCTGGCACTACGACTGGAATCCGACCAGCGACAAGCTGTTTCCCAAGCAGATTTCCTCGATCAGCTCGCTGCCATTCAAGTTCAACTACAGCGCTGGCGGCAGCAACCTGGCGGGCGATTTCGCCTACGACATCTTCTTCCGCTGGGATACCACCAAGGGCAACCCGCAGCTGGAAGTGATGATCTGGGGCGACCACAACTCCTGGCCGATCGGCACCGTGACCGCGACCAAGGTGATCACCGCCGGCGGGCGCACCTTCGATCTGTGGGAAGGCTTCAACTCCGGCGCCGGCTACTACGTCTACACCTTCATCCCCACCGGTACCGCGGGCCAGCCCACGCTCAAGACCAGCGGCAGTCTCAATATCGATGCCAAGCCGTTCCTGACCTGGTTGCAGAACAACCGCTCCAGGGACGGCCGCTACAACAACAGCATGTACCTGCACGCGGCCGAGGCGGGTTTCGAAGTGGTGCGCGGCAACGGCTGGGCCAAGGTCAGCGCAACGATGGACGCGAAGTAACACCCACCACGGATGACAGCGCATGGTCCGCCGCCGAGGCGGTCCATGTCCGCTGGACCTCGCTGACGCGATGCACGGCAGGCTGCGCCTGCCGCGGACGTCAGCTGCGTGGAAGCAATGACATGGTCGTGTGTGCGACGCCTGCAGCACAGGCGCCGCACCTCGGACGAGACCATGGTGACCGGTCTGCATGGATGCGCTATCCGCGCTCCGTAAGTGCGTGGCGGTGCACGACACGCGTCGTCGCGCCGGACGAAGCAACCCTCGTTCGCCCACTGCGCGGCGTGTTGCCGGGGACGTGGGCG
This sequence comes from Xanthomonas cassavae CFBP 4642, assembly GCF_000454545.1. Lineage (NCBI taxonomy): Bacteria > Pseudomonadati > Pseudomonadota > Gammaproteobacteria > Lysobacterales > Lysobacteraceae > Xanthomonas > Xanthomonas cassavae. Next base: position 4,310,192 of record NZ_CM002139.1, on the reverse strand, counting down.
CATTCCTCTCATGCATGATCGGAGTTCACCCCATGTACCTGCACCACAGCGTTCGTCTGCCTGCCTCTGGCGGCCTGCTGCCGCGCGCCGCTGCCTTGGCCCTGCTGCTGCTCGCAGGCGGCGCGATCGCCTATACCGGCGAGACCAAGGTCTACGGCACGCATTATGCGTACAACAATAATTTCAACGACGGCAACAACAACATCAAAGCCACGTTCGGCTCCGGCAGTACGCCCAGTCTGACCGTGTCCTACAACCTGCCCAGCGGCCAGCTGTATGCCTACCCGGCCATCTGCCGTGGCTGGCACTACACGATGAACCCGGCCACCGACAGCTACTTCCCGCACCAGGTGTCCAAGATCGGCAGCCTGAGTGGCGCGCTGACCTTTACCACCAAGGGCAGCGGACAGACCGGCGACTTCGCCTACGATCTGTTCTTCCGCAAGGACACCAGCAAGGGCAACCCGCAACTGGAGGTCATGATCTGGGGCGCCAATAACTCGTATCCGCTGGGCAGCCTGACCGCATCCAATGCGATCACCTCCGGCGGTGTCACCTACGACCTGTGGGAGGGCAACAATTCAGCCGCGGGCTACTACGTGTACACCTTCATTCCGCATGGCACGGCCGGCAACAGCAATCCGCTTCCGGCCAAGGGAAATCTCAATGCGGACGTCAAGGCGTTCCTGACCAAGCTGCAGGCCTTGCGTGGCAGCGATGGCCGCTACAGCAGCGACCTGTACCTGCAGGTGGTGGAAGGCGGCTTCGAGGTCACCGGCGGGATGGGCACGGTGTCGTTGAGCGGGTCCATCGCTGCGAAGTGATCCGGCGCGCGCTGCATCGTGCGTCACCGAGGCACGTTGCCAGCGAGGTAGTCGAACGACAGACAAGACATCGCCGTACCCCGCAGCTGCCGGCAGGATGGCCGGCACCTGCCTGACCGCGTGCCGCGGTGTTGCTGAATCCATGTCCTCCATCGCTGCGGCTGCGCGCGGTGGAGGACATGCCGGCCGTGCTACAACGCCACCAGCTGCACGCTGTCCAAGACCAGGGCTGGGCTCAGGTAGCCGTTATCCGGCGATCCCGAGGCAATGCCGATCTCGATGCGGTTGGTGCCCGTCTGCAGTGCGGAGGCCGGAATGTCCACCTCGTACAGCGTGTTGTTGCCGCGCGTGGTGCCACGGGTGATGCCACGCGTCTTGGGCTGCGTGGGCGCGGCGGGCACCGGACCGTTCCAGCGGGCATTCACGCTGATCTGCGGACGTGCACTGACCTGTGCCAGCGGCACGAAGATGCGCAGGCGATAAGCGCGCACCGCGTTGGCTGCCAGGGTGAAGTCGATCCGGGTGGGCGTATTGATGCCGCGCCACTGCACTGCCGGGAAGCTGCCCACATTGCTGGAACCCACGGTGTAGGTGAGCGGGGTCCAGCGCATGCGCGTGTCGGAAGGATGCGCGCGTGGCAGCAGGTCGGCATGCCGGAATCCGCCCGGCGTGCCGTCGGCAATGCCGATCTGCCATGTCAGCGTGCCCGGCAGGGCGGTCGCCTGCAAGGCAGCTTGTGCGGTGGCATTGGCGAACACTTCGACATCGCGTTGCGCCACCTCCAGCTCGTGTTGATACAGCGTCATGCGATAGCGGCCCGGGCGCACACCGGCAATCTGGTAATCGCCGCTGCCATTGGCGGTGGCCCAGTACTGCGCCTGTGCGTTACGCAGGCCGATCACCGCCGGTTGCCCGGCCAGCACGCCGCTCACCCGCCCGCTGACGCCGCCGCGCCCGCTGCTGGCCAGGTAGCCGCTGAGCCCCAGCGTGGCATCGATGAAATCGGTGCTGCGTTGTGCGCTGGACGGCGCACCGCCATCGGTGAACAACAGGCCATAGACGCCATGCAGGCCGCCGCGGAAGGCTTCGGTCTGGGTATGGTCGGAGTACATGTAGTTGTAGAGCTCATGCGTCATGCGGGTTTTCTGTGTGGCGATGTCCTTGAAGAACGGCCCGCCCGAGCTGTGTTCGCGATTGCCCATCAGCATGAACACCGCAACGCCGGAGCCGCTGACGCCGTGCTCCTGGTCGTCCAGCATGCGTCGCGCCGAATAGAACTTGGAGCTGGTGCGTCCATCCGGCAGCAGGAACACATCTTCGCCTTCGATCGCCGTCCCGACGTTGGAATCGGGTTCCTGCTGCGCAGTGGGCAGCTTGCCGACATTCAGGCGCGCAATGAAGCGCAGTTCACCCACCGGTAGCAGGGTCGGCGCATAGGTGGCCATGTAGATCGCGTCACGGCCCTTGCGTGCGATGTAGTACTGGATCAGATCGCCCGCTTTGGCCGACACCACGATCGCCCCGCCCACCACGCGTGCCTCCACGCTGGCGCTGCCCAGCCCGGAGGCGAGATGCGAGCCCTTGGATTCGGTGGTCTGCAGTTCGTTGTTGCGATAACGCATCGAGACGATATCGCCATTGTTGGCGTTGACCGAAAACACCAGCTCTGCACCGGTGTCCACCACGATGCGGTCGCTGCTGCGGGTGAACCCGAATGCAGCCATGGCCGGCGTGTTGACGCCGCCTTACAGACATAACGCGCACGCCAGCATGCGCAGGGTGGAGCGGAGCATGTTCTTGTTCCCGTCGAAGTAGGGGTGTGGCCGTGAGGCCGCTGCGCGATGCTAGGCGGGCCGGGCCGATGCTGCGACCGCCACAGACGCAGAGCGTGCACCCGGTTCGAATTTCAGTAATGAACCGGTGTGCAGGTCACGCTTGCACTGCGACCCGGGATGGATGCGTTGCTGCACGACGGCGACGGCGACATGCCGCGGCCACACGGGTGCTCAGGACTGGCTGGAGAAGCGCAGCGCATGCGCTGGCAATGGCGGCCATCCATTGGTCGCGTTTGCCGATCACAAACCGGTAGTCGTCGCCCTTGTGTACCTGCACGGCCAACGATGTCGGCGCGACCGGCAACGGCCCGAGCAGCGGTGTCCAGCGTGGTTGCAGCGACACGATCTCGCTGAGCGGGATGGTCAGCGAACAGGGAGCTGTCCGCCGGTGCGCGTATCGATCAGCACCCCGGCAAGGCTGTCGCCATCGCGGTGATGGAGCAACACATACGCATCGCGACGATCGCAATAGCGGTAGGCGGCGCCATCCAGTGGCTCATCGTAGGGCGGGCTGTCCTCGAACACCTGCGTGCCCGCATCGGTTGCCACTTCCAGCCGATGTGGGCCCACGCGCCGCACGCGATCGCCAGCGCCTGCGGCAAGGCCGGCAGCCTCCTGCGTGAGATCTCCCGGATCCGGGCAGTGCAGCGTCACTGCGGTGCGGGCAGGCGCCGTTGCGGCCGCAGCGATCGCTCCGGCACGCGCTGGCGATGCAGGCGTGGCATCGGGCCCACAGGCGCCCAGCGCAAGCACGATGACAATGGCGGCGCAGCGGGTGATATGCGAAGACAGACGGAGCGCCATGACAGTCCAGGGCCAGCAGGATCAATCAACCAGGGGTGCCGCAGGCATTGCACGACGCCGCCGTGGCAGCAGCGCATCGCAGCCGAGGGCGATCGCGCCGCCGATGGCATACATCAGCACATCGTGCAGCGTTGCGGTGTTGCCGAGTGCGATAGAGGCCGCACTGCCGGGGCGCAGACCAAGCCGGTCGGCCAGATGGATGGCCTGCAACCCTTCGATCGCGCAGCCGATGCCGACTGCCAGCAGGCAGGTCCACCCTGGCGCAGTGCCAAACACGCCGCGCAGACCGCAGTAGACCAGTGCCACGGCGAGCACATCGCCCAGGCTGCCGCGCACCCACGCACCGCCGATCCACCCTGCGGCAATCGCCACTTCGATCAGCAATAGCGCAACGGCCAGCAGCAGGTAGCCCGCACGCGCGCGCCACGACAGGGCATTCATGGGGTCTTTGCCGGCTGCCGCTGGCGGCCCATGGTGAAGCTGCTGACAAGCGGAATGCGGATGCCGCGCCGCCGGTCGTTGACGGTGACCTGCACCTGCCAGCGGCCGGGCGGGTCGCTCGCCTCCGCACGCACCGCCAGGCCGACCTGGGCCAGATAGACGTGGCGCGGGTCGCCTCCGATTTCCGTCTGCAGGCAGGGCGCATCGACGGTGTCCTGCGCGGCATGGCCGGTGGGGTCGACGACGCGGATGCTGCACACCACATCGGCGCGTCGTTGTGCATCCAGGCCCGGGTTGGAGAGAAAGATCAGCACGAACAAGGTGTCGCCAGTGGCCACATGATCGGCCTGGTTGAAATGCGGAGTGATGTCGCTGGGCGTGTTCCACTTCTGTTGCCAATCCGCGTCCGGGGTCAGTAACAGGCTGGCGCCCATGTCCTGCACGGTTTTGCGGCTGGGCGAGGCTGCAATCGGCTCGCCTTGCGCGTTGATCCATCCCGCTTGCGCCACGCTCGACAGCGGCAGCAACCCCAGGGATGCGGCGAGGAGGGATGACACCAGGCGGCGCGGCAAGCGCATCGGCAGTCCTTGCAAGTCATGCCGGCAGGGTGCCGGCGATGGTGGATGCGCAGGCCGATGCATGCACGGGACTGCGCTGGCGAAACCACTGCAACACCGCGCAGACAACAACGCACGCCGCTGGAGCGAGCGGTGACCGGCTCGGCGTGGCCGCTGCGAAGCAAGCGCAGCGTACGAAGCGGACATGTCGCTTGAGCGTGCCGGCCACCTTGCCAGGTGGCCGCGCAGGCGTGGTTTCGTGCGCGACGTTACTTCAGATACGCACGCGGCAACGGGCCGGCCTGCGGCATGTAGCGGTCGCGCAGCTCGGTCTGACGCGAGCGCATCGGCATCTCGCGCCCGCCCAGCCATACCTGCTCGGCGTAGTGCGCAACGTCCAGCGGGTCGCCTTCCCACAACACCAGATCGGCCTGCTTGCCCACCGCGATGCTGCCGATGCGATCGCCCACGCCGAAGATCTCTGCGGGCACGCGGGTCAGTCCGGCCAGGCCGGATTCCCACGGCAGGCCGTTGGCCACCGCATTGCCGGCCAGCTGGCGCTGTTTGCGCGCGTTATGCGAGGCATCGCCGCTCTGGGCAAAGCTGACCTCCACGCCGGCCGCGCGCAGACGTGCGGCGTTTTCCAGCGTTGCACCGATCTGGTCGAAGGTGGACGGCAGGTCCGCCAGCGCGTCCACCAGCACCGGAACCCCGGCCTGCGCCAGTTGCGGCGCGAGCTTCCAGGCCTCGGCGCCGCCGGCAATGGCGATGCGCACCTTCTCGCGCTGCGCCCAGCGCAGCAGTTGGCGGATGTCGGCGGCGCGTTCCACCTGCACCACGATGCGGCCTTGCCCGACCAGATACCTGGCCAGCACGCTGCGGCCCATCGGGGTCAGCAAGGCATGCGGCGAATCGGCCGGCACGCGGCCGCGCGCTTCGGCCACCAGTTGATCGAGCAGCATCCACTGCGCGGCGCGCGAGCTGCCGGTGAGATCGGAGGCTGCCGCGCCGATGCGGAGAAACAAGGCATGTGGCCCGACCGGATCCGGGCTGCCATCCAGCCGCACGATGCCGCCCTGGCCGGCGATGAAGGCGCCACTGGTGGTCGCCCCCAATGCGGTGAAACCGATGCCTTCCACGCGCGCCACCGGCACCAGCACCGACTCCGGGTTGTAGGCCAGGGTCACGTCGAACTCCGGGCGCATCGGTTGATCGGCCAGCTTGACGCCGCTGTCCACGGTGCTGTCTTCGCCGGAGACTTCCTCGATGCCGATCTCGGTGATGCCGCCGAACAGCGCCGGGGTCAGCGGCCGGCCCCTGGCGTCGATCACGCGACCATCGGCCGGTGCCGCCAGGTTGCTGCCGATGGCGCGGATCACGCCGCCCTGCACCAGCACGTCGGTGTTGCGCAGCGTGCCCTGTGCGGTGGCGGTGTGCACGGTGGCGCCGCGGATCAGCACCTGCTGGGCGGCGGCGGGCAAGGCCAGCGCCGCGAGCAGCAGGGCTGACAGTGCGCGCAGACGCGGGCGATCAACGCGGGTGCGGCTCATCGTGCCACCTCCTGGCCAAGCATGAAGTCCGAGACCGGTTGCAATGCGCGGTTGTGGCGGTCGTAGACCTGCGCACCGTCGATGTACACCTGCTCGGCCAGCGCGTAGGAGCTGAAGGGGTTGCCGTTCCACACCACCACATCGCCCATCTTGCCCGGCTCCAATGCGCCGGTCTGCTGCTCGATGCCCAGTGCCTTGGCGGTATTGCTGGTGAGCCAGCGGATCGCACGTTCGGGCGGAATCTCCATGCCGCTGCGGCGCGCGTTGGCAATCACCTTGGCCGCTTCCTGGTTGAGCCGCTGGATGCCTTCTTCCGAATCCGAATGCACGATGGCGCAGCTGTTGGCCGGGCGGTCGACCAGCGCGATGTTCTCCTGGATGCCATCGAAGGCTTCCATCTTGAAGCCCCACCAATCGGCCCACAGCGCGCCGCAGACGTTTTCCTGCGCCAGCCGGTCGGCAAGCTTGTAGGCCTCCACGCCATGATGGAAGGCGGCGATGTGGAAGCCGAATTCTTTCGAGAGATCCAGCATGGTGGCCATTTCGTCGGCGCGGTAGCAGTGGATGTGCACGCGGATGTCGCCATTGATGGCGCCGGCCAGCGTGTCGAGCTTGAGGTCGCGCTTGCCGCCGGCATCGCCGCTGCTGTCGTTGTCGCCGCCGCGGCTCCACCAATGGCGCTTCTTTTCGGTTTTCTTCTTCGGTGCGTTCTTCTGCAGGTATTCGGCCGCATCGATGAAGGCGGCGCGGTAGCCGGCCACATTGCCCATGCGGGTGCCGGGCCCGCCCTTCTCGCCGTAGACGCGCTTGGGGTTCTCGCCGCAGGCCATCTTCAGGCCCCATGGCGCGCCCGGGAATTTCATGCCCTGGTAGGTGGTGGAGGCGACGTTCTTGAGCGTGACGCCACGCCCACCGATCAGGTTGGCCGAGCCGGGCAGGATCTGCAGCGAGGTGATGCCGCCAGCCAGCGCGGTGCCGAAGCCCGGGTCCTGCGGCCAGATCGAATGCTCTGCCCAGACATTGGGGGTGACCGGCGCGGTCATCTCGTTGCCATCGCTGTGCGCGCTGACGCCGGGGCTGGGATACACGCCCAGATGCGAATGCACGTCGATGATGCCGGGGGTGACCCACTTGCCGGTGCCGTCGATGCGGCGTGCATCGGCCGGTGCCTGGAGTGCGCGGCCCACGGCAGCCACCTTGCCGTCGCGCAGCAGTACGTCGGCATCGTCCAGCCGCTCGCCGGTGCCGGTCAGGACCGTGGCGTGCTGGATCAGCACCGGACCGGACGCAAGCGCGTGGTAGGTGCTGGGGTAGGGGTCTTGCACGAAACGCGATGCCGCAGACGCAGGCCCGCACAGCAGCGCCGCGCCAAGGGCGGCGCACAGGATGGAACGCATGGATTTCCCCGGTGACACGAAAGTGTAGGCCGCAAACCTAGCCGCCTGCGCCCGGATTGCCAAGTGCGGAAGGTGCGCCATGCTGGCTCCAGCATCCGCGGCGGTGCATGCTATGCCGTATTCGCCCAGGAAAACGTCGATGATCGCCAAGTCAGAGCGCAACAAGCAGGCCGATGTGGTGCTGGCTTTCTGGGAGCTGGCCGGCTCGGCGCGCTGGTTCACGCATAACGATGCGTTCGATGCCAACTTCCGCCAGCATTTCAGCGAGCAGCATTTCGCTGCGGCGCGCGGCGAGTATGCGCACTGGATGGAGCGCGCCGAGGATGCGCTGGCATTGTTGATCCTGCTCGACCAGTTTCCGCGCAATGCCTTTCGCGGCAGCGCGCATGCCTATGCCACCGATGGCCTGGCGCTGCAGTGTGCCAAGCAGGCCCTGGCGCGCGGGTTCGATCAGCAGGTGTCGGCGCAATTGCGTCTGTTCTTCTATCTGCCGTTCGAGCATGCGGAGGATCTGCAGGAGCAGGCGCGCGCGGTGCAGCTGATCGGTGCATTGGACGAGGCGGAAACCACGCGATGGGCGCTGGAGCACCAGCAGATCATCCAGCGCTTCGGCCGCTTCCCGCATCGCAATGCCGTACTGGGGCGTGCCACCACGGCCGAGGAACAGCAGTTCCTGGATGACGGCGGGTTTGCGGGTTGACCCTAGGGCGGGCACTGGGATTGCCAGATCGGCATGGCCTCAGGTGCGCTGCCGTATCGGGTCACGCCGTGCGGCGGCAGGACGCATGCGGCCGGTGATCGGACCGCCTGCAGGCGGCGCCATTGGAGCACGTGGCCGCTCCCTGAAATCCGTCCATACCAAAACGGGCGCCCCGTGGAGCGCCCGTTTTGGTCAGCGGTGTCTGGCCAGGTTCAGTACTTGGCAACGCCGTTGTCCACGGCGTCCGACCACGCGTCGATGCCGCCGGTGACGTTGTAGACGTTGGTGAAGCCCAGGCCGCGGAAATGCTCGGCTGCCTGCAGGCTGCGGCCACCGCGGTGGCACAGGAACGCCAGCGGAGTGTCCTTGGGCAGTTGCTCGATCGCCTGGCGCTCGTGCGCATCCAGGGTGCGGAACGGCGCGGCCACTGTGGCCAGTGCACGTTCGTCGGCCGGGCGCACGTCCACCAGGGTCAGGCCGCCGGCCTTGAGGCGGTCGTCGGCATCGCGCACCGACAGCTCCTGCACCGGCTTGGGCGCATTCGGATTGTCGATGGCCAGGCCGCGACCGCGGATATCGTCGACCCAGTCGATGGTGATGCCGTCGGCGCGGCGCGCGCTGGCGAGGTCGAACTGCACGCGCAGGCCATTGGATTCGGCCGCGATCGCGTTCGGGTTGGTCGGCGCCAGCTGGAAGTTGGGCTGGAAGTTGGCGTCGATGGCCAGCGTCAGCGACGCATCCGGCGCATCGGCCAGCGCACCCTTGAGCATGTCCACCGCCGCCGGGGTGATGGTGATCCTGGGCGGGCTGCGGTCCGGCGCCTGCAGGCCGAGCATGCTGCTCAGCTCGCCGCTGTCGGCCATCTGCACGATGATGTCGCTGCCGCCGACCAGCTCGCCGTCCACGTACAGCTGCGGAATGGTCGGCCAGTCGCCATAGGCCTTGATGCCCTCGCGGATGTCCTGGTCGGCCAGCACGTTGACGTGGGCATAGTCGATGCCCAGGCCGTCCAGCACGCCGACCGCCTTGGCCGAAAAACCGCACTGCGGCATGCCGGGCTGGCCTTTCATGAAGAGCACCACGCGGCTGGATTGCAGCAGCGTATCGATACGGGAACGCAGGGCGGGATCGAGGGACATGGCAGCACTTCGGTCGGGTCGTGGAGACCGTCCATTCTACGCCGCATGGCATCATGCGGCATGACCACGCCGGAAACGCTGTATCGCACCCCCTCGCGCCCGTATCGCTGGGTCGGCCCGTTCGCGCTCTCGCAAGCGGTAGTGGCGTTGCTGTGGTGGCATCTGGGATGGGCCTGGGGGCTGCCCGCGCTGCTGTCGTCGCATGCGCTGTTCGTGGTGCCGGTGTTCCTGCCACGTGCGCGGCTGTATGCGCCGGTATTGGCGCGGCTGCCCGGACGGGCGCCGCAGGTGTGGCTGACCATCGACGATGGCCCCTCCGACGACACCCCGGCGATACTGGACCTGCTCGACGCCTACGACGCCCAGGCGACCTTCTTCGTGGTCGGCGCACGCGCCGAGCAGCGGCCGGACCTGGTGCGCGAGATGGTGCGGCGCGGGCATGGCATCGGCAATCACAGCCAGACCCATCCGCAGGCCTGGTTCTGGGCGCTGGGACCGCGCCGCATGGCGCAGGAAATCGGCCTGGCGCAGCGCACCCTGGCCACCATCACCGGGCAGGCGCCGCGGCTGTACCGCTCGGTCGTGGGCATGACCAACCCCTTCGTCGCCTCGCCACTGCGTGCGCACGGGCTGACCCGGGTGGCATGGAGCGCGCGCGGCTTCGACGGCGTGCGTTGCGAGCCGGACGCCACCGTGGCGCGCATCGTGCGCGACCTGCACCCCGGCGCCATCGTGTTGCTGCACGAAGGCGCCGCGCACGGCCACAACCTCACCATCCTGCGCGGCGTGCTGGACGCGATGCAGGCGCGCGGGCTGGCGGGGCGGCGCCCGGATTGAGGTTGGCGCGGGCGCTGTGCGCTGCCAGCGCACGCGGCGCCGTCGCTTGGCGTGCCGGTGCCTGCGGCTGACGCAGTGGGTGCGCCGCGTTGCATCGCGGGATTGTGGCGATACGCCAGTGCGCATGGCCAGGCCGCTGGTGCCGGTAGCGCCTGTGGTCGTCAGGCCGATCAGTGCGCGCTGCGTGTCGACTTGGCTGGGCCGGCGCAGCAGCCAGGTACTGGGGCAGGGAGCCAGACGCGGCGATACACCGAACGCGATGGTGGCAGTGCGTATGGAGGTGAGGTGTAGCGCGGAAGTTTCCATCGCGTCGCATGCGAGTGGTGTTCCGTTCGATCACATTGATGCGTGCCGCAGGGTCAGCCGCGCGCGTCTGCGTTCTATTGACAGCAGTTTCAAGCAGATCGAACATGCGCCCCCCAGCCAGCTTCCGGATCGCGCTGTTTCGCGCCGCGCTCCCCGCCAGCCTCCATGGCCGTCGTCGACGGCAGTTCCGATCATGAGGCTGACCCCATGTTTCATCGCAATGTCTTCGCGCGTGCCGCCGTGCGTGCGGATTTCCGTTCGTCGCGCATCGGTCTGACGCCGTGCGTGCTGGCTGTGGCCTGTGCGTGGCCGTGGATGGTTGCCGCGCAGTCGGCCACGCGCGATCCGGTGGAGTTGGATGGCCTGCAGGTACAGGCACATCGCGGTGCCGCCACCGAGGGGCGCGATTCCTACACCGCCGATATCGCCCGCAGTTCGACCAAGCTGGAGTTGTCGCCGCGCGATACCCCGCAGTCGGTGGTGGTGGTGACGCGCCAGCAGATCGTCGATCGCAACCTGCAATCGCTGCAGGACGTCACCGACACCGTGGCCGGCTTCAATTCGCCGACCTGGGATACCGAGCGCACCTACATCACCGCGCGCGGCTTCGAGGTGGACTACTACCGCATCGACGGCATTCCCACCGACTACAGCGGCGATGTGCAGCAGAACATGGCGATCTACGACCGCGTGGAAATCGTCCGCGGCGCCAATGGCCTGACCTCCGGTGCAGGCAGCCCGGCCGCCTCCATCGACCTGTTGCGCAAGCACGCCGACAGCGGGGTGGCCACCGGCCGCGTGGATCTGTCGGCCGGTCGCTGGGATCGCTACCGCGGCACCGCCGATCTGCAGTCGCCATTGAATGCCGCCGGCAACGTGCGCGGCCGCGTGGTGGCCAGCTACGAAGACAAACAGTCGTTCCGCGATTACTACAGCAAGCAATCCACGTTGTTCTACGGCATTGTCGATGCCGATTTCAGCGCGTCCACCAGCGGCTATATCGGCGTCAACAAACAGCGCAACGATGGGCGCGGCACCACCTGGGGCGGAGTGCCGGCGTATTTCAGCGATGGCAGTCGCACCGACTTCGCTCGCTCGGATGCGTTCACGCCGCGCTGGGCGCGTGGTGTGGCCGATACCACCAACGCGTTCGCCGGGCTGACCCACCGCTTCGACAATGGCGCGCAGCTGCACGTGGAGTATTCGCACCAGCGTTTTGAAACCGACTGGAAGTCGGTGCTGTTCGGCTATCTGGATTATCCGGACAAGGACACCGGCCTGGGCCTGTCCAGCACCTTCGGCGGCAGCTACCCCACGCTCAGCGCGCAAAACAGTCTGGATGCCTATGTCAGCCTGCCGCTGGGGCTGTGGGGCCGCGAGCACGAGATCGTGGCCGGCGCCACCTGGATGAACCGCGCGATCCGCAGCTGGTTCGACCTGCCATTGCAACCGCTGGTGGCCGAAAGCGTCTACGCCTGGACCGGTACCATGGCGCAGCCCGCGTGGTCGCCGCTGAGCAAGGGCGAAGAACGCGAGGTGCGCCAGGTGGCCGCCTACGCGGCCGGGCGCTTCCAGCTGAGCGATGCGTTGAAGGCGATCGTCGGCGCGCGTGTCACCGACTGGAAGAGCACCGACGCGCTGCTGCCGGCCAATTCCTATGCGCGCCGAGGCCGCACCACGCCGTATGCCGGCCTGATCTTCGATGTGGACGACCATCATTCGCTGTATGCCAGTTACACCGGCATCTTCAAGCCGCAGGACAATCGCGACCGCGGCGGGCGCTATCTGGATCCGCTGGAAGGCAATAGCTACGAGATCGGCGGCAAGGGTGCGTACTTCGCTGGCCAGCTCAACGCTGCACTGGCGCTGTTCCGTATCGAGCAGGACAACCTGGCCGTCAACGACCCGGGCCAGCTGGTGCCGGGCACCACCACCCAGGCCTATCTGGCTGCCAAGGGCACGGTCAGCCAGGGCGTGGAGTTTCAGCTGGATGGACAGCTGTCCGAGCAATGGCGCATCGCGCTGGGGGTTGCCCAGTTCGATGCCAACGACGCCAGCGGCGTGGACGTCAATCCGGCCAGCCCGCGTCGCGAAGCCACGTTGTTCACCAGTTGGCAGACCGGACCGTGGCGGCTCGGTGGTGGGCTGAGCTGGCAGTCGCCGATCCACGAATTGATGGCAGGGCCGCTGGGGACCACGCAGCGGCTCAGCCAGGGCAGCGTGGTGCTGGCCAATGCGATGGCGCGTTACGACATCACCCCGGCATGGTCGGCGCAGCTCAATGTGCGCAACCTGTTCGATCGCCGCTACTACGCCAACATCGTCTACCAGAGCCAGCTGATCTACGGCGACCCGCGCGATGTGGAGCTGACGCTATCCTGGAAGTTCTAGGAGCGCTGACAAAACGCAGCGAGCGAACGTCAGGCAGCTGCGGACGGCGTGGAGAAACCGGAGTGTAGGAGGGGTTGATGCCGATTCCGAGCACCGGCCGCGCCCGCCTGGCGGCCGCGCAGTAGTCGTGTGAGCTGCTTTAGGGACGCGCGGCGCGCGTCGGCTGCGCAGGTCAGCAATGGAGACGGTGCATGCAGCCATCGGGTCTGCTTGCACTGGTCTTGCCAGGACCGCCGCGCTCAGCGCGGTTCGGCCACGATCAGCCAGTTGTTGAATGGCGTATTGCCGTACAGCGGCGCAAACGTGGCGCGCAGGCCTGCGGCATCCAGCTGCGCCTGCAGGCTGTCGCGGGTGGGGTAGCTGCGCGGCATGCGTTGCATCCAGCCGCTGAAGTACGCCAGCACGTCGGTGACGCGGCTGGTGCGGCCGCGCCGGCTGTCGTCGCCCAGGGCGCTGCGGATCACCAGCTTGGCACCGGGGGTCAGCATCTGCGCCACGCTGTGCAGCAGGCCGGCCTGCATGTCCGACTGCAGGTACTGCAGCACATCCAGGATGGTCACGCTGCCCTGGTGCTGCGGCCATGCCAGGCTCAGGTCGACCACTTCGAATCTGGTGTTGCCCAGCGCCGAACGCTGCGCGATGTGGTGCGCGCGGCGGATCTTGGAGGCGTCCACATCCACGCCGTAGTACGCCAGCGCCTGGCCATCGGCGTGCAGGGCATGCGCCAGCAGGCCCAGCCCGCAGCCCAGGTCCAGCACCGGCGCGGTGGTGCTGCGCAGCTGCGCCAGTACGCCCGGATACAGCGGGTCGGTGCGCAACTTGGCCTGGGTGTAGTAGTAGTCGTAGCGGTTGCCCAGCGGATGCGGGGGCAGGAAGGCGCGTGCGATCGCCAGCGCCTGTGCGCGGCTCATCGGTTGGGTAGCGGGGCTGTGCAATGTCGTTCCTTGGCAATCAGACGTGTTGCGCGGGTAGCTTAGGGCCTGGCGGCGCGATTGGGGTAGGCCGGGTTTGGCGTTTCTGCCACCTGTCTGGACCGGCCAGGACGTGCTGACGGCTGCGCTGGAGGTCATCGGCAGCCGCAGGGCCCCCGCTGCGTACGAGAACGGCAGACCTGCGGCCAGATGATCCTGCTGCCTCTTACGCGAGCGCCGATGGCGGCTGCTGGCGCCGGGCCACTGGCTAGAGCAGCGGAGGGCCGATCGGATCCACCGAGCCGACCGCGCCCAGTGCATCGCGCGCTGCGGGCAAGGCCACGGCGGCCCAGCGCGCATACATCGCGGCTGAGGGGTGCAGGCCATCTTCGACCAGCATCTCCACCGCATCGCCGCCGTCGCGGCTGGTGGGTGTGATATCGACGAAGCGGACTGCGCGCTCGGCACAGCGCTCCGCCGCCACATCGTTGAATGCGTCGATCTGCGCCGCAATCAGTCCGGCATCGCGGCCTTGCGCGCGTGCGAACGGCGTCAGCCCCCAATCGGGAATGGACAGCACCAGCACGCGTGCGGCATGCCCGCCGGCCAGTTCGATCGCGCGCTGCAACAGCGCATCGAACTGGCTGCGGTAGTCGTCCAGTGCGCGCTCGCGGTACTGGTTGTTGACACCGATCAACAGGCTCACCAGATCGAACGGACCCTGCGGCGCGGTCGCGTCGATTCCGGCCTGCAATTCGTCGGTGGTCCAGCCGGTGGTGGCGATGATCTGTGGTGGGTGCGCCGCCCAACCATGCGCACGCAGGCCATCGGCCAGCTGCGCCGGCCACCCCTGCGCAGCGGCAACGCCTTCGCCAATGGTGTACGAATCGCCCAGCGCCAGATAGCGCTGCGGCACGCCCAGTGCGGCCATCACGCCACGCTGCGCGGTTTCAGCGGCACCACCTTGGTCACCGCCTCGGCGCGGTGCGCCAGGGCGCGGTCGATGCGCGCGAACACGTCGCGCATCACGCTGGCTTCCGGCATCAGGGTCACGCGGAAGTGATGGCGATACGGCACGTTGAAGCTGGAACCGGGCACCACCAGCACGCCTTCCTCGTTCATCAGATCGAGTGCGAACGCGTGATCGTCGAAGTTGCGCGCGGCCGCGCCCACCACCGCCGGGAATGCGTACAGCGCCCCGGCCGGTGCCACCAGCTGCAGATGCGCGCTGGCCGCACAGGCCTCGATCACCGCGCGGCGGGTTTCATACAGGCGGCCACCGGGCGCGCACAGCGCCGAAATGGTGTCCGGTCCATTGACCGCCGCATCGATGGCGTACTGGCCCGGCACGTTGGCGCACAGGCGCAAGGCGCCGAGCAGGTCCATTGCGTTGCGCAGGTCGTTGATGCGCGATTGCTCGCCGGATAGCAGCGCCCAGCCGACCCGCCAGCCGCAGGCACGGTGCACCTTGCTCAGGCCGCTGAAGGTGATGCACGGATGCGCACCGGCCAGCGGCGCCACCGGCACGAATTCCGCGCCGTCGTAGAGTACCTGGTCGTAGATCTCGTCGACCATCAGCAACAGGTTGTGCTTGGTCGCGATCGCCACGATGCGCTCCAGCAGTTCGCGCGAGTAGCTGGCGCCGCTGGGGTTGTTCGGGTTGATCAGCACGATGGCGCGGGTGCGCGAGGACACCAGCGTCTCGATCTCCACCGGGTCCGGCTGAAAGCCGTTTTCCGGCGCGCAGCGGTAGTACACCGGGCGGCCGTCGTTGAGGATGGTGGCCGCCGACCACAGCGGGTAGTCGGGCGAGGGCACCAGCATTTCGTCGCCGGGATTGAGCAGGGCGCGCAGCGACAGGTCGATCAACTCGCTGACGCCGTTACCCAGGAAGATCCGGTCCGGGTGCGCATCCGGGTGCTTGCGACGCGAGTACGCGGTGGCGATGGCTTCGCGCGCTTCCGGCAGGCCCTGCTGATGGGTGTAGGGATCGGTGCGGCCCATGTCGTCGGCGATCGCGCGCTGCAGATGCTCCGGCGCCCGGAACCCGAATGCACCCGGATTACCGATATTGAGCTTGATCAGCTTGCGGCCCTGCGCCTCCAGCTCCCGCGCTCGCCGCGCCAGTTCGCCCCGGATTTCGTAGCGGACTTCGGACAGACGCTCGCGAATGGCGAGCGGCTTTTGCGGGGCAGTGGACATACGGCGGGCCGGTTGTAGGCGTGAGGCTTGGCATGGTAGCGGAAATATGACAAGCGGACATGCTTGCATCGGCAACGATGTCAAGGGGCGCCCCTTGCTGCTTACCATTAGTAGGTATTCCTATAAGGGTATGACCCGTTCGATATCAGTGGCTGCGTCTCAGCCCGAGAGACGGCTGATTGAGAAAATAGATCGTCAGCAGGGGTTGGCTGATTGACAGGTTCTTAACATCCCAAGATTCTATTCCGTCACTTGAGCCCATCGGCTCTCAGCAAGGAACGCGTATGTCAGGGGGAAGTGCGTCGCTCTCGTTGGTCGAGGGCGGCTCGTCGGTGCATGACCGGCCGGATCTGGGGCTGCAGGGGTTGGTCCTGCTGGCGCAATTTCATGGCGTTGCCGCAGACGCGGTGCAGCTGGCGCATGGGTTCGGTCGTGGGGGCGAGCCATTCGACGAGACCACACTGCTGCTGGCGGCCAAGCAACTGGGGCNGGCGCAATTTCATGGCGTTGCCGCAGACGCGGTGCAGCTGGCGCATGGGTTCGGTCGTGGGGGCGAGCCATTCGACGAGACCACACTGCTGCTGGCGGCCAAGCAACTGGGGCTGAAAGCCAAAGTCGTTGCCCAACCGGCGACGCGGATCGGCATGGCCGCGCTACCGGCCCTGGCCCTGGTGCCGGATGGCCACGCGTTTATTATCGCCAAGGTCGGCGCGGACCAGATCCTGATCCACGATCTGGTCGAAAAACGGCCGCGCTCCATCTCGCCCGCCGAGTTGGAGGCGCGTTACCAGGGTAGGTTGTTGCAGGTGGCCTCGCGGGCTTCGGTGCTCGGCGACCTGGCCAAGTTCGACTTCAGTTGGTTCATCCCGGCGGTGGTCAAATACCGCAAGTTGATGCTCGAGGTCTTTATCGTCTCGTTCTTCATCCAGCTGTTCGCGCTGATCACACCGCTGTTCTATCAAGTGGTGATGGACAAGGTACTGGTGCATAACGGTCTGACCACATTGGACGTGATCGCGATCGGGCTGGTCTCGATGGCGATGTTCGATGTGCTGCTATCGGGACTGCGCACCTATGTGTTCGCCCACACCACCAGCAAGATCGATGTGGAGCTGGGTGCGCGGCTGTTCCGGCATGTGCTGTCGTTGCCGCTGGCGTACTTCGAGTCGCGGCGGGTGGGCGACACCATTGCGCGCGTGCGCGAACTGGAGAACATCCGCAACTTCCTGACCGGCCAGGCGCTGACCTCGGTGCTGGACCTGTTCTTTACCGTGGTCTTTCTGTCGGTGATGTTCTGGTACAGCGGCTGGCTGACCTTGATCGTGGTGCTGTCGTTGCCGCTGTACGCCACGATCTCCGGATTGATCACCCCGGTGCTGCGCAAGCGCTTGAACGACAAGTTTGCTCGCGGTGCGGACAATCAGTCCTTTCTTGTGGAAACCGTCAGCGGCATCGGCACGGTCAAGGCAATGGCGGTCGACCCACGGGTGACGCGCACCTGGGACAACCAGCTCGCCGGATACGTCAGCGCTGGCTTTAATGTCACCCGCATTGCCACGCTGGGTCAGCAAGGCGTGCAGCTGGTGCAAAAGCTCACCGCAGTGGCGGTGCTGTTCTGGGGCGCCAAGTTGGTGATGGAGGGCAAGCTGTCCATTGGTCAGTTGATTGCCTTCAACATGTTGTCCGGCCAGGTCACCGCGCCGATCATCCGCCTGGCCCAACTGTGGCAGGACTTCCAGCAGGTCGGTATCTCGGTCGAGCGGCTGGGCGACATCCTCAATACCCGCACCGAGGTGCCGGGCAGCCGCCTGGCCTTGCCGCCGATTCGCGGGCAGGTGACGTTCGAGCGGGTCACGTTCCGCTACCGGCCGGATGCGCCCGAGGTGCTCAACGGCATCGAGCTGGACATTCGCCCAGGCGAAATCATCGGCATCGTTGGCCGTTCCGGCTCCGGCAAGAGCACGCTCACCAAGCTGGTGCAGCGGCTCTACACGCCCGAGCGTGGGCGGGTGCTGATCGATGGTCAGGATCTGGCGCTGGCCGATCCTGCATGGCTGCGCCGGCAGCTGGGCGTGGTGCTGCAGGAAAACTTCCTGTTCAACCGCAGTGTCCGCGAGAACATCGCGTTGTCCGATCCCGGTATGCCGCTGGAGCGGGTGATCCATGCGGCCAAGCTGGCCGGTGCCCACGACTTCATTCTGGAATTGCCCGAAGGCTACGACACCAAAGTGGGCGAGCACGGCACCGGTCTGTCGGGCGGGCAGCGCCAGCGCATTGCGATTGCGCGCGCACTGATCGGCGATCCGCGCATCCTGATTCTCGACGAAGCCACCAGTGCGCTCGACTACGAGTCCGAGCATGCAGTGATGAGCAATATGCGTGCGATCTGCAAGGGGCGCACCGTGCTGATCATTGCCCATCGCCTGTCCACCGTGCGGCAGGCCAACCGCATCGTCGTGGTGGAGAAGGGCCGCATCATCGAAAGCGGCTCGCATGCCGAGCTGGTCGACCGCCCGGAAGGCCAATACGCCCACTTGTATCGACTGCAACAGGGGACACCATGAAGCACCTGCTCCAGGGATGGCGCGATTTCTTCCTCCGCTACCTCAAGATCTTCAAGTCGGCCTGGGCAGTACGCCGCCAGCTCGACCCGCCCGAGCGCAGCGCAGACGAGCGCGCGTTTCTGCCGGCTCACCTCGAGCTGACCGAAACCCCGGTCTCGCCCACCGCGCGCTGGACGATGCGCATCATCATCGGCTTCTTCTGTGTCGCGCTGCTGTGGGCGTGCCTGGGCAAGCTCGACATCGTCGCCGTGGCACCGGGCAAGACCGTGGTCGACTCGCGGACCAAGGTGGTGCAGACCGCAGAAACTGCGGTGGTGCGCAGGATCCTGGTGCGCGACGGGCAGGCGGTGAAGAAAGGTCAGTTGCTGGTCGAACTCGATGCCACCGCCACCGGCGCCGAATTCGTCCAGGCCGGCGACGCGCTGGTCAACGCACGGCTCGCTGCGCTGCGTCAGGCCACGCTGGCGACCGCCATCGCAACCGGCCAACCGCCGCAGTTGGGGGCGGCACCGGATCTCCCCGCAGAGCGGGTCGCCAACGAGCAGCAACTGGTCAGCAGCCAATTCGACGCCTTCCAGGCCCGCCGGCACAATCTGCAAGCCAGCATCGCCCAACGCCAGGCCGAGTTGCAGACCACTCAGGACGCGATCCAACCGCTGGCCGAATCCGCACGCATCTCCAAAGTGCGCGCAGAGGACTACGGCCGCCTGGTCGAAGGCAAGTACGTCGGCCGCCACGACTATCTGCTGCGCGAACAGGAACGCATCGCCGCAGAAAGCCAGCTCGCCACCCAGCGCAACCGCCTGCAGGAGATCCGCTCGGCGATCAGTGCGGCGCAGGAGGAGTTGCGCGTGCTTGTTACCGACACCCGCCAGCAGGCACTGGATGCCTTGCGCCAGGCAAGCGAGCAAGCCGGCCAGCTGACCCAGGACGTTGCCAAGACCGGCCAGCGCGACAAGCTGATGGCGCTGCACGCACCGGTTGACGGCACCATCCAGCAGTTAGCCGTCCACACCGTAGGCGGTGTGGTCACGCCCGCACAGCCGTTACTCGTCGTAGTGCCGGCCGAAGAAGCGCTGGAGGTTGAAGTCACCGTCCTCAACAAGGACATCGGCTTCATGCGCCCCGGCCAACCTGTCACCGTCAAGGTCGACAGCTTCCCCTACACCCGCTACGGCTATCTGACCGGCACGGTCGCCAGCGTGTCTCACGATGCCGCACAGGACGAAAAGCTGGGCCTGGTATTCCCCGCGCGCATCAAATTGGATGGCAGCACGCTGGAGATCGATGGGGTCAAGGTGCGGATGAGTGCCGGGATGAGCTTGAGTGCGGAAGTGAAGACGGGCAAGCGGCGGGTGATTGATTACTTGTTGAGTCC
>NZ_CM002139.1:4283731-4290256 GCF_000454545.1 Xanthomonas cassavae CFBP 4642 | reverse complement strand
ATCACGTTCTTCACCGGCGAACAAACTGATCATCTGTAGCACCCTCCGCTAGCATCGCATTACGTCAATGATGACAGGATCCTGGGGTTTTTAGAGGTTCCCCTAATCTCTTGCCGGAATGGCCGCAGATAACTTCCGCGGTTCATTCATATCTGCAGAAAACACGTGCCCAATGCCCTTCAAAACAGGAAGTAAAGGAAATTAATCATGGTTGATACAATGAATTTGGAGGATCTCAATCAGGCCCGTGCACTATTAGACGCAGGGCGTATTGACGACATGTATGCCTATATTGCGAGATTCGGTCATCGTTATTCCAGGCTGGCTAGCGGCGTAGCACGGGGCAACATGTTCTCGGGCCTATCAGCACTCGAATTTTTGGAAGAGACTGCCAAGTCTGCAGGGGCATCTTTCGACCCTGCTGGAATTCAAGAAGTAAGAAAGCAGATGGCTGGGGCGTTTCTGACACAATTATTCACGATCGCACAGAATGAAAATGGGATTGTGGAACGAGAAATTACTGCGGACGAAGCATGGAATTTCCATAATCGCGTCTTCACCAGCCTAGGCCTCCCCACCGACTCCTGGACCATGAACACCCCATTCGAACTGCTGGACGAAGACCAGCGAAACGAACTGTGGGATGTTTTGCTCGACAGCAACGGGCGTTGGCCCTTTGACAGCGCATCCGGAATCCGGCTCGCCCTGACTGTCTGGCAGAACAGCGACGGCAGCGGCAAAGCCGCCTCCTGGTTCGACAGGCTGGGCTATAACCCGGACATCTTCTCCGCCTGGTTGGCGCGCGTCGGTACCGAGAGTCTGGAAGACAACCCGCTGTCGTTACTTAATCCGTCCGCTGCGCTGGCCGAGTTCCTTGTCGCCATGGGGCTGGACAGCACTGACGGCGAGATCAACCAGGATCAGCTACGCGAGTTCATGGCGGCGCTGAGCGCCCCCTTGCGCATCTTCACCGGCCCCGACAAGGGCGCCGCGGTCTATGGCAGCGTCCAGGACGACATGCTGGCCGGTACCGACACCGGCGACCTGCTGTACGGCATGGACGGGAGCGACACATTGGAGGGCCGCGCGGGCGACGATATCCTGGCCGGGGGGATCGGTAATGATGTGCTGCGTGGCGGCGTCGGCAACGACACGATATTCGGCGAGGAGGGCAACGACATTCTCGACGGTGGCATCGGTAGCGACCGCCTGCGCGGTGGCGCGGGCATGGATACCTATGTGCTCTATGCGGGGGCGCCAGGCGACATCGACCGCATCGCCGACGCCGACGGCATCGGCCTGCTGGAGATCGATGGCAACAGCAACTGGGCAGCAGGGTTGGTGGCCACCTCGGAGAACACCTGGGAAGCCGCAGACGGATATATCCGCGTCACGGTGGCCTCGACGGGCGACAGCAAGCAACTGGTGATCCGTCTGGGAACCACGGGCGGCACCACGATCGTCGAGAACTGGACGCCCGGCACGTTTGGCATTGCGCTTCCTGGGTACCAGCCGCCGAGCGATCCGACCGTTGGCACGGACCAATCCGACTATTTGAATCCCTATCTAGACGCCGCACCGAGCACGCCGGTCCATCTTGTCGGAGGTGCCGGGCGGGACATGATCCTGGGAACCTACAGCGATGGAGCCGATCTGCTAGAGGGTGGAGAGGGCAGCGACATCATCAATGCCAATGGCGGCAGTGACCTGATCCTGGCAGGCGGCGGTAATGATTTCGTTTCCGGTTTTGGCGACGAGGCGACCGCTTATGGCGGAAAGGGCGATGACGTCCTGAGCGCCAGGCATGCATTCGGCTTCAACTTCCGGGTGTCGCCAGAGCTGCCGATGGACGAAACCACTGTCTGGCGCGACATCCAGTCCTACTTCGATTGGCAGGGCGCCAAGCAGATGAGCACTGACGAGAGTGGAGATTTGGTGGGCTATGCCACCTTCGCACTCGGGGGCGCATTCGATTTCAGCGGCACGTCCGAGGTTGCCGGTTGGACCTTCCGTTTTCAAAGAGTCGATGCGTCTCGTTACTCGCTGCAGTACTTCAGCGCAGCCGAGCCCGATGGCGTTACCGGCACGGGTGGCATGTTCGCGTTCGGGGGCGGCGTCGGGGACACTCATACCATCGGCGTTTCGCTCTACGGCGAGGAGGGAGACGACGTGCTGATCGGCGGCGCCGGCAGCGATTTGCTCGATGGCGGCACCGGCAACGATGTGATCTCCGGCAGCGCGGGGCAGGATGTGGTCTTTGGCGGCGATGGTAATGACCTGCTGTCCGGCGGCACCGGTAACGACCGTCTGGACGGTGGCGAAGGTACGGACGAAATCTATGGCGAAGCTGGCGCGGACGTCATTGAGGGCGGTGCCGGCAACGACCTGCTTTGGGGCGACGGCCATTCCGACCAATCCGCAGGTGGCGACGACATTCTGCGTGGCGGCGCGGGCAACGATCAGCTGGTTGGGCAGGCTGGCGATGA
This sequence comes from Xanthomonas cassavae CFBP 4642, assembly GCF_000454545.1. Lineage (NCBI taxonomy): Bacteria > Pseudomonadati > Pseudomonadota > Gammaproteobacteria > Lysobacterales > Lysobacteraceae > Xanthomonas > Xanthomonas cassavae. The sequence continues at coordinate 4,287,770 of NZ_CM002139.1, read as the reverse complement.
CATTCTCTCCGGTGGTGCCGATGACGATCTGCTGGCCGGTGGAACGGGACAGGATCGCCTGTTCGGCGATGGCGGCAACGACGAACTGCAGGGCGGCGATGGCGACGATCTGCTCGATGGCGGCGTCGGTGACGATGTACTGCACGGGCAGGCCGGCAAGGATGTGCTGTTCGGCGGCGACGGGGCGGACCAGATGGCTGGCGGCGATGACGATGACCGGCTCGATGGCGGATCCGGTGACGATCTCCTGCTGGGTCAGCAGGGCAACGACATTCTGCTCGGCGGCGCGGGATACGACGAGTTGCAAGGTGGCGAAGGTGACGACAGGCTCACTGGCGGTACCGGCAACGACCGCCTGTTCGGCGAAGCCGGCAGTGACGTACTCGACGGTGGAGATGGCAACGACTTCTTGAATGGCGGCAGCGACAGCGACAAGCTCAGTGGTGGCGTCGGCGCCGATACTCTGAATGGCGGCGACGGCGACGACCTTCTGGATGGTGGCGACTCCAACGATATTCTCGACGGCGAGGCTGGCAACGATACGATCTACGGCGGGGCTGGCAACGACACCATCGATGGCGACGACGGCGACGATCTGATCCAGGCCGGCATCGGCGACGATAGTGTCTACGGTGGCGCAGGCAACGACGTCATCCATGCCGAGGATGGCAATGACAATGTCACCGCTGCGCAGGGCAACGACCGTGTCCATGGCGGAGCCGGCAATGATTATCTGGAGGGGAGCGAGGGGGACGATGTCCTCTCAGGCGACGAGGGCAACGACATCCTGCTCGGCGATGCTGGCAACGATACCCTCGAAGGCGGCGACGGCCAGAACCAGTATCGTTTCCGCCGGGGATTCGGCACCGATACCGTCCTGGTGAAACAGGGCAGCACCGATCTGCTGTACTTTCTCGATGGCATTACCGCGGACGAGCTGCGGTATGTCCGCGAGGGACAGGATCTGGTCGTCTCGCTCGAGAGCGGCGATAGCGTTCGTATCGTCGGCTACTTCGCCGCCGCCACGGCGGTGCGGATCCAGACCGACGACCTCCAGGTGGTGACGCGTTCCCAGTTCGACACCGGCATCATGTATGGAACACCGATCCGCGGCGGCACCGACGCGGATTCATTGAATGGCACCAAAGACAACGAACGCCTATATGGCCTGCACGGCAACGACACGATCGACGGAGGCGACGGCAACGACCTCATCGAAGGCGGGGCTGGCGATGACACGCTGGTCGATGGACGCGGCGGCGACGTGCTGCTGGGCGGCGATGGCAACGACACCATCCATCTGGTAGCCGATGGCATGGCGAACGAGGATTTGGTCGACGGTGGAAGCGGTGACGATACCTATTACGTGGCATTGGGATCCGGTTACGACGTGATCGGCCGACTCGATGCCACCGATGCAGGGCGCGACGTGATCCACATGGTCGGGGTGAACTCCGACGCGGTCACCAATTTCCAGATCAGCGGAACCACGCTGGGCGTCATGATCGCCAGCGGTGATTGGTCCAACGCCAGTGTTTCCAACGCGTTGATGCTGGAAGGCTTCCTTGCCAACAACAATCACCGCATCGTCTTTGCCGACGGCGTGGAGTTCACCGCCGCCAACTTCGAGGCACGCTGGTGGAGCGGCACCAGTGGCGACGACGTGCAAACCGGTACCTTCGCACCGGACTCCATGGATGGCGGTGCCGGAAACGACACGTTGTCCGGCATAGGCGGCAGCGACACGCTGTATGGCGGCGATGGCGACGACATCCTGGATGGTGGCGAAGACAACGACACGTTATACGACGGTGCGGGCGCAGACATCGTACGGGGCGGCGCGGGCAACGACAGGATCTACGCCAGCGTGGACAGTTCAATCGACCGCTTCGTTGGTGGCAGTGGCGACGACAGGTACTACTACAACCACACGTTCTCCTGGTCCTCCTGGAGAACGACCGTCAACTCCAGCGAGATAGAGGAGCTGGAAAACGGAGGTGTCGACACGATCTACTCCAATTACCACGACGTGATCCTGGGTGCGAACATCGAGAACGCCGTGATCACGCCCTCCAGCTATTGGTGGCCGGGAGCGCCCAACCGCATAACCGGCAATGCGCTGGACAATGTCATTCAGATAGTGCAGAACAGCACGTCAGACACGCAGGAATACATTCTCGATGGTGCCGGAGGCAAGGACACTCTGATCGGTGGCGCCACGCGCGACACCTATATCGTCGACAGCCTGGACGATGTGATCGTCGAGAATGGGTTTTCGGACAGCAGCGACACGGTGCAGGCGGGCATCGATTACTCGATCGAGGGCCGCCAGGAGCTGGAGAACCTGCGCCTGACCGGAAACGCCGTCCGCGGTACCGGCAACAGCGACGACAACATTATCGAAGGCCATCTGGTCGATGCGGTGAACCAGCTGGCTGGATTGGATGGCAACGACACCTACTTGATCACCCGGAAGGATCAGGTTGTCGAACAGGCCGGCGGCGGTAACGATACGGTGATCATCGCTGGCTGGGATGAGCTGACTTCGCAGGCAATGTGGGTCTCGGTAGCCGACTATGCGAATGTAGAGAATCTGCGTCTCTACAACATTGGAACTCAAGGTCCTAACGGCATCATCGGGCTGCGCGCCAATCTGCAGGGGGACCTTGGCGACAATGTGCTCACCGGCAACATGTATGCCAACGAGATCCGTGGTGGAGCCGGCAACGATACCATCCGCGGAAACCACTTCCTGGCAGAGTTTAAGGCAACGCTGATCAAGTCGGTCCCTATCGGAGAAAATATGCCCCTTCCTTCAAATCGGAACGACCGATGAAACAGCAGACATTGGCGATGGCGGCCGATCANNNTAAGGCAACGCTGATCAAGTCGGTCCCTATCGGAGAAAATATGCCCCTTCCTTCAAATCGGAACGACCGATGAAACAGCAGACATTGGCGATGGCGGCCGATCAGGGCAGTGGATTCGAGCAGCATCGTCGGCCGACGCGCCGGGATGTGTTCCTGTCGACGATGGAGCAGATCGTGCCGTGGTCGGCACTGTGCGCGGTGATCGAGCCGTACTATCCGAAGGCAGGCAATGGCCGGCCGCCGGTCGGCCTGGAACGGATGCTGCGGATGTATTTGGTGCAGCACTGGTTCAATCTGGCCGATGAGGCCTGCGAGGAAGCGCTACTGGACAGCACGGCGCTGCGGCGGTTCGTGGGGATCGACCTGGGCCGCGAGCGGGTTCCGGACGCGACGACACTGCTGAAGTTTCGTCGCCTTCTGGAGACGCACGAGCTGGGGGCGGAGCTGTTCTTGCAAGTGAACCGGGAATTGGAAGCACGTGGCCTGAAGGTGGGCACGGGCACCATCGTGGATGCGACTATCATCGGCGCGCCCAGTTCGACGAAGAATGCGGACAAGGCCCGCGATCCGGACATGCATCAGACCCGCAAGGGGCAGCAGTGGTACTTCGGGATGAAGCTGCACATCGGCGTGGATAGTCGTAACGGCCTGGTGCATAGCGCGGCGGTGACGGCGGCCAATGTGCATGACAAGCACCTGCTGGGAGACCTGCTGCACGGGGAGGAACGCCGGGTCTATGGAGACAGCGCCTACGCCAGCCAGAAGGCGCTGATCGGCACGCATGCACCGCACGCCCGGGACTTCACCAACCAGCGGGTTCGCAAGCGTGGCGAAGTGAATGAGGTGCAGCGCCAGCGGAACCGCAACAAGTCGAAGATCCGTGCCCGTGTCGAGCACGTGTTCGCGGTGGTGAAGCGGCTGTGGGGCTTTGCCAAGGTGCGTTATCGCGGGCTGGACAAGAACGCGAACCGCTGCTTCGTGGCCCTGGGCCTGGCGAACCTGTACCTGGCGCGGGTGCGTTTGGCGGGATAGTTGCGCCTGCGGGGCCGCAAAAGCGGCCCGCAGCGCCCGGAAACGGGCATGGAAGGACGGCTGATCGTAGATCCAAGTGCGTCATGAGCCGGATCGGCCAGTTCGCTGGCCGTTGCGACTACTTGATCAGCGTTGCC
>NZ_CM002139.1:4270947-4283631 GCF_000454545.1 Xanthomonas cassavae CFBP 4642 | reverse complement strand
ACGGGCATGGAAGGACGGCTGATCGTAGATCCAAGTGCGTCATGAGCCGGATCGGCCAGTTCGCTGGCCGTTGCGACTACTTGATCAGCGTTGCCTTAATCTTGCCACCAGCAGTAATGAGGCCGACACGCTGTATGGCGAGGAGGGCGACGACACCATCCACGCGGCACTGTACGGCGCCGACATCTACGGTGGCCGCGGCAACGACGTGCTGTACGGCACGGTCGGATTCAACGGCGACGGCAGGACCTACGGCACGCGTGCAGGAAGCGACAACTTCTTTTATGAAGCCGGCGACGGTACCGACCGCATCATTTCCGTCAACGGAAGCCGCGATACCGATCGGGTGATCTTCGGTGAGGGCATCATCGCTGAAGAAGCGACCTGGACCCGTGAGGGGTTCGATCTGATCGTCCAGCTCGGCACCGCTGCCGACGATCGCTTGATCATCGAAGGTTATTGGCGCGAAGACTGGAACAATCCCAGCGAGCTGGTGCTGGTGCAGACCATCGACGAATTCGTGTTCGCCGACGGCACCATTCGCCGTGGCGACCTTGCGCAACTGCAGATCACCAACGATCCGCCAGTGGCTAACTGGTTCCAGTACGATGCCAGCCCTCGCACGGGCCAGGCTTTCAGCTTGGCGCTTCCTGCCGGCAGCTTCGTCGATGATGCAGACGACACGCTCACCTATGCGGTGGATGGGCCAGAATGGCTGCAGATCGATTCCGCCACCGGTACCATCAGCGGCACGCCGCCCTTGGGTTTGGAGTGGTTCGGCTTCAATCTGATCGCGACCGATCAACACGGCGCCTCAACCGCGATGTACCTGGAGTTACGCACTGTCGCGGTGATCGAGGGAACCGCGGGTGACGACAGTCTTGTCGGCACCTGGCAGCGTGAAGAACTGTTGGGGCTTGGCGGTAACGATCGCCTCGCCGGCAATGGCGGCGGCGATGTGCTGAGGGGTGGGGCCGGCGACGACACCTATGTCTTGGATAGTCAGGACATGACCACCATCGTCGAACTGGAGGGAGAAGGCGCCGATACCGTCGAAAGCAGCCTGTCTGTCTATACCGCAGACGAGAATATCGAGCGCGTTGTATTGGTCGAGGGCAGCAGTGCACAGGCAGCCTATGGACGCGACGGCCGTCAGACCCTGATTGGCAACAGCCAGAACAATACGCTGGATGGCGGCAGCGGTGCTGACGACATGCGTGGCGGCGCGGGCAACGATATCTATTATCTCGACGATGTCGGCGATACCGTGGTGGAGTTGTCAGCCCAGGGGACCGATACGGTCTACGCCGTGGTGTCTGCCACGCTCTCAGCCAACGTCGAGAACGGTTATCTGGATGGACAAGGGAACCTGTCGCTGATCGGCAACGCATCGGCCAATCGGCTCTACGGCAATAGCGGCCATAACGTGCTTGATGGTGGTCAGGGCAATGACATCATGGAAGGTTACGGCGGTGACGATACCTACTACGTCGATACCGATTCGGACCGAGTCACCGAGTCCGCCAATGCGGGCATCGATACCGTCGTGCGCTCCGCCGGTTCGCAGGTGCAGTTAGCCGGCAATGTCGAGAACCTGCGCGTGACCGGCAGCGGCCAAGCCACCGGCAATGCGCTGGACAACCTCATCGAAGGCAGCGAAGCGACCAATACCCTGCTTGGCCTTGCCGGTAACGACACGTTAAACGGACGCGGTGGTAACGATCAGCTGAGCGGTGGCGCCGGCAATGACCGGCTGATTGGCGGTGCCGGCGACGATACCTATGTTATCGATGGCAGCTCTGGCAGCGACGTCATCAACAACACCGGTGGCGGCAACGACACCTTGCTGGTGAATGGCGTGGCCAGCAGCCGGCTGTCGTTCAAGCGCGATGGCAACGACCTTCTGGTGCACATCGATGGCGCGACGATCGCAGCGGCGCGCGTCAGCGGCCACTTCCTGGGCGGTGATGCCGGCATGGATGTCGTGCAGGCCAGCAACGCACGTTATACCGCAACGCAGATCGCACAGCTGATCAACAGCAGCAGTCCCGACCGGACCATCAATGGCACCGCCTCCGGAGAGCAACTGACTGGCGGGACTGGTAAGGATCTGATCGACGGACTGGGCGGTAACGACACCTTGTTGGGCATGGGCGGCAACGATACGTTGCGAGGTGGCGCCGGCAACGACACCTTGTCCGGTGGCAGCGGCAATGGCACCGGCAGCGGTGACGACACGCTGGAGGGCGGCGCTGGCAACGACACACTGCGCGGGGAGGATGGCGATGACCTCATGCTGGGCGGCGCCAACGACGATACCTATGTATTCAGTAGTGGCCGCGATGTGATCGACAATACCGGAGGCGGTATCGACCGTCTGCAATTTCAGGATGGACAACCGGTCAGCAACCTACGATTCAGCCGCGATGGGGATGACCTGGTGATTGCGCTGGCCAGCGGCGCTAATAGCAGTGTGCGTGTGACCAAGCACTTCCTTGGCGGCGATTTCGCGTTGGATGTCCTGCAGCCCGGCAGCGGCACCCAGCTGGATACCGCAGCGATCAATGCCCGTGTGTCCAGCAGTGACGGCGAGGCCAATCCGGCCGACTATGCGCGCGTGCTGACCGGTACCGCCGCGAACGATCAGCTGAGCGGCAATGCAAGCAAGGAACTGCTTCGCGGCCTGGCCGGCAACGATACCCTGTTCGGCATGCTCGGCGACGACCGCGTCGAAGGCGGTGATGGCGATGATTTTCTGTGGGGTGGCAGCGGTTCCTTCGGCGGATCGGGCAACGACATGCTCTACGGTGGCGCGGGCAACGACACTCTCGTTGGCGAGGACGGCAACGACCTGTTGTTCGGTGGTACGGGTGACGATGTCTACACTTATCGTGAGGGCGATGGCGTGGACACCGTGAGTGTCGGTGGCGGCAGCGATTCCATTTTCATGGCTGGTATCGAGCGGACGCGTCTGAGCTTCCATCGCAACGGCGAAGACCTGATCGTGCGAGTGGACGGTGACGCCAATCAGCAGGTGAGCGTGCTCAAGCACTTCCTGGGCAGCGATAACGCTCTGTGGATGATCCAGCCCGAAGATGGTGGGCACGGCATTTCAGCGGCGGAGTTCGAAACATTGCTGACACCGATGCAAGCTGGCAATACCACGGCATCGGCCAGCCGCACCTCAGGCAGTGATCGTTTGATGGCTTCTGTGTCGACCGAGATGGTGGCCGTTGACCAGACTGAGGATTCGCTTGCCACCACTGCGTCCCGACGTCCGGTGCAGCGTGCGGTGTTGGCTGAGGTCAATCAGTTGGTCGATGCAATGGGTGTGTTTCAAACTGGCGCCGCGAATCTCGACGTCGGCCCGGCGCTTGATGTGGAGGCTGGCATTCTGGGCGGAGCAAGATCTTGGTTGGCGCAAAATGCCAGTAGTCGTTATCAGATCCAGTAAATTGGCTGGGTCGTCGATGGCGTTTGAGAGGCAACACGCGCATGCGTGCTGCCTCCAACACTTACGCCGAAGAAGTGATGCATGGTTTCTGGAAGCGCAGGCCCAGCAGGAGGCCCAGGAGCACGTCGCCACACGCCAGGCGATGGGGATGGATGTCTCAGGGGCGTCCGCTGCATCGCTGGCGGCCGCGCCGATGCTTGCCTTCAACTGCAAGGACGATCTGCAGGCACGGTACATGCGGCGGGTCACCCGAGTGAGGCTGTCGCCCCAAGTGCATTACCTGCCCACATCGGTGGGCTTTGTCAGTACAGCTGCGATGGGCATGGGCGGGTGTCTGGCGCCCGATACGCTGGCGGCAGCTGCGGTGGAGCGCGGCATGGTGGTGCTGATGGACCCGGCACGGCATGTGGATGTGCCGCTTTACTGGCAATATTCTGCGGTGAGATCCAGCACGCTGCAGCACATCACCCAGGCGATCAGAACGGCTTCTGCCGCAGCAATGCATGGATGATGCGGTGCTGCACTGCATGGAGCGGCGAACAACCCGACGGTGCAGCCGCCAGGCGATTGCGGCCGGTGCCCGGAATCAGCACGGACCACTCGTACAGGTCGGTTCTGAGCGCGCGCTGATCATCGCCAGCGTCGAGGGCGCGTGGCGCTGTGCCGGGCCAAGCAGGACATTGCCGATTTCGATCGGGTGGCGAGGCAACTGGCGCGGTGGCTGGAGCTGGCCCTGGGGCCTGCGCCGCCGCGTCGTGGCGATGCGGAGTAAGCAGGCCCGGTGCAGTGCGGCGATCTGCGTGGCCGGCAGTGCCGGGCATAGGCAGTGCCAGGCCGGGCGGCGGGATGGAGCGGCTCGCCATGCATACATGCTGGTGACGCGATCGCCGCAGGTGCTATATGATTCGTATATGAACTATATAGTCATTGCCTGGAGGTTCCATGGGTATCGTCAACATCGATGACAAGCTGCACGACCAGCTGCGGCGCGCCTGCACGGTGACCAGCCGGTCGATCAACGCGCAAGCCAATTTCTGGATCAAGGTCGGCATGTTGTGCGAGCTGCATCCGGAGTCGTCGTTTCAGGACCTCGTGGCGCAGGAGCTGCGCGCCGCCGGTGTCAGGGCGCCAGCCTTGAAACCGGGGCAGGCGTGATCAAGCGGCCGGAAGAGATCGCCTTGATGGCCACGTCCGGCCAGCTGCTGGCGCAGGTGTTCCATGCGCTGGATCAGTTGCCGTTGGAAGGCCACAGCACGCTGGAGCTCAACGATTTGGTCGAACGCATGATTGTCGATAGGCTCGATGCGCGGCCGGCGAGCAAGGGCCAGTACGGTTTCGAGTTCGTGCTCAATGCATCCATCGACGACGTGGTCTGCCATGGTGTGCCTTCGGCCGATGACGTGCTGTGCAGCGGGCAGATCGTCAATCTGGATATCACGCTGGAGAAGAACGGCTTTATCGCCGACTCCAGTACGACGTATCTGGTGGGCGAGGTGGCCTACCCGGCGCGGCGGCTTGTGCACACCGCATATCAAGCGATGTGGAAAGGTATCGCTGCGGTGCGGCCGGGTGCGCGCCTGGGCGATATCGGCTACGCCATTGCGCGGCATGTGCGTGACCATGGCTATAGCGTGGTCAAGGAGTATTGCGGGCACGGCATTGGGCGCGAGATGCATGAGGAACCGCAGATCCTGCACTACGGCCATGCAGGCACCGGCATGGCGCTGCAGGAAGGCATGACGTTCACCATCGAGCCGATGATCAATCAGGGCCGTGCGACGATCCGTGCGCAGGCGGATCAGTGGCCGGCCCATACCCGCGACGGCAAGTTGTCGGCGCAGTTCGAACACACGGTGGCAGTGACACGCGATGGCGTGCGCGTGCTGACGCTGCGTCCGGGCGAAACGCCGCTGTGCCGGCTGGGTTGACCCAGGACACTACAGGGTGGCCGGCAACTGTCAGTCGGTAGGTGCGCGCCTGAGCGCGTCAGGCCTGCGTGGAATGCGCGGGGTGATATTGGTCTGCAGGAGCATGTGCATCGCTGCTTCGACTGATGGAGTGGTGGCGTTGCGGCAGATGGGCCACCCTGAGCAATGCCACGAACTTCAGCGAGGCGCCTGGCCTGATGACGGATGCCGGACAAGCGCCCCGACCAGCACATGGATCACGGTCCAGTGACAGACCCCGGTGACGATCATCTCGCGTCGCCGCCGGATGCATCGAAATCTTAGCACTTTGGCCGTGCACGCGCCGCTAAAGTTGGCTGCCTGCGGAGCTGTTCCGTGACGATCACAACGCTCATCGCCGCATCGGCCTACGTTCATAACGCGCCCTGGTGTCATCAAAGGAACGATGACTACTATACGACCCTGCGTTTCCCAACGCTGACCTGTAGGGACCTTGCCTGCGCGCGCATCCTTGCGCTTTTTTCGCCAAAATAGTTCATCGGTGCGTGCGCCCCGTACCGGGAGTGGCGACAGTTGTGCAGCCGCATGAAACGTGCCGGTGTGACCGTATGGTCATCTACTCACATGCAGCTGCTCTGTCCTGCTTTGTTACCGCGAGGCCGCATACATGTCGCTCACTACACTCTCGACCGGGGGTAACACCGGTTCATTCCTGCCTGTAACGGATGACGCAGCGTCTGCGCAGACGCCTGGATCCGATTCGGGCATGGGCGATTCCGATCTGTTGCTGGCAATGGACAACCTGTTCCTGCAGCAGATTTACAACGCGATTGCCACCCTCTACAGCAACCTGCAAAACGATGGACCATGCGCTAGCGTTCCCGGGGGGGCAATGCCTTCGGCTGACGACCTGCAGGCCAGCCAGCCAATCGACAAACGCACATCCTGGCCGACGCCACAGATCCCGTTCGATGCCAAGGACATCAAGGGATCCAGGCTGCCGCCTGCAGTAGATGGGTCATCGGTGACCTGGGACGGCGGCACACTCACCGCATCGGAGCTTCAGATCGTTTCGACCCTCAATCAGCACAAGGACAAGATGCCGCTTGAGTTCGCAAAACTCGACGAGCGAATCAACGACCCGTCTACGCCTCCCGATCTGAAGAGCGCGCTGCAAGGCCTGCAGAAAGATCCGCGCCTGTTCTTTGCCATCGGCTCGCAGGGCGATGGCAAATGCGGCGGCAAGATCAAAGCCGAGGATTTGTGGGACTTTGCAGATCACCATCAACAGGTGGCAGATCTGGGCGGGAAGAATGCCGAGTTCAATCCGAAGAACATCAAGGGCGCGACACCGCCGCCTGCTGCAGAAGGTTCATCGGTGACCTGGGACGGGGGAACGCTCACGCCGTCCCAGCTTGAGATCGTCTCCACGCTTAATCAGCATCGGGACATGACACCAATCGAATTCTCCAAGCTCGACGAACGAATCAACGATCCAGCCACTCCACCCGACCTGAAGAAAGCCCTGCAGGGCTTGCAGAAGGATCCTGGCCTGTTCTTCGCCATGGCGGCGCAGGGACATGGCAAGCACCACCATGACGACCAGGGCAAGTGCAACGGAAAACTCATTGCCGCCAACCTCTACGATTTTTCCGACCGCCATTCGCAGGTGACGGCGCTGGGTGGGAAGAACGCGACCTACAATCCCGAGAAGATGAAGGGGCGCGACCTGCCGCCGCCGGTGGACGGCTCTTCGGTCACGTGGGATGGCGGGACGCTCACCCAGAATGAGCTGGAGATCGTCACCACGCTTGATCGCCATAAGGACAAGCTCCCGGTCGCGTGGGCTGACCTGGATGCGAAAATCAACGATCCGGCCACACCGCCGGACCTGAAGCAGGCACTGACGGAACTGCAGAAGGATCCGCGTCTGTTCTTTGCCATCGGATCGCAGGGCGATGGCAAGTGCGGCGGCAAGATCAAGGCCGGCGATCTCAGCAAGTTCTCGGCCGGCCATGCGCAGGTGGCGGAGTACGCCACCAGGCTAGCCAAGGGGTACACGCAGAACTATATGGCATCCGACAGCCCGGACAAGACCCAGCCGACGGTCATGACCGAAAGTGACGCGATGCGCGAGTTCTATCGTTACTCGGACTACCTGCCGAAAGATCTGAATCAGGACACGTTCAAGCAGCTGGTCGAGGGCGACAGCAAGACCGCGAAGTGCCCGCCTCAGCTCATCGCCGCTGCGCAGTACTTTCGTGAGCATCCCGACCAGTGGAAGGCGCTGGCAGGACATTCGGCGTCGATGAGTACTCCCGATTTCCTCGGAAAGGCCGCATCCGAGGTGCATCTCACCGCGCCGGAGCTGAAGACGCTGGATACCATCAACAGCCATCGCGACGCGTTCTTTGGCGACGGCAAGGAGGTGACCCGCGACAAGCTCCAGAGCATCGCCAAGAACGACAAGGCCGATCCGGACGTGCGCGATGCGGCCAGGCAGCTACTGGACGACCCGCTGCTGTTCGGCCTGCTGAACAACTCGATCACCGGCTACAAGAAGCCCCACAGTTTCTTCGGCGGTGGTCATGTCGTCGACTCCGGCAAGATCAGTCAGAAGGACTTCGAGCAGTTCCACGATCACATGAGTGCGGCCAACAAGACCGTGGAGAAATCACCCACGCATGCAGCCACATCGCCCGGCCAGAAGAAAGCGGCTGCCGACATGCTGATGGGCAAGGCCGACCAACCGGAGATCAAGAAGAAAAAGAAGGACGTCGGCACCCTCGGCAAGGGATTGCACGAGTTCCTCAAGTGGGACAGCAAGATCATGGACTGGGCTTCTGTTGGGCTGAGTGCGCTGAACGGCATCCCCTTGATCGGCGAGGTCGCCGATGCCGCAGCGTTGGCACTGGAGAGCGAAGCGCAGGCAGCACAGGTGATCGACACCGCACTACAAGGTGGCGATATGTCACTCGCTTGGAAACTGGCCGGCATCAACATGGCGGGAGCTGTGGTTGGCGCCGTCGGTGGGCCAACAGCCAGACTCGCAGCCAAGGGGGCTGCCAAGGGAGTCGCCGAAGGCGCCACCAAGGTGGCGAGCGAGAGTGCGACCAAGGGGGCTACCAAGAGCGCTACCGCTGGAACGACCCGGGGCACCACCGAGGGAGCAACCAAGGGTACAACCGGGAGGGTAACCAAAGGTGCAGCCAGGGGCGGGAAACCCAGTGATGCGGTAAAAGGCTATGTGATAGGGAGTTCCATCAGCAAATCTGTTGAAATGTTGAAGATTCCCGTGATGGCAGGCCTGCATTACGAAGAAGTGCGACTGGACAAGGAGAGGAAAAAGGGTGAAATCCGCCAGAATCTGGAAAGCGCTGGCGGAGTGCCGCTAGGCAAGATGAGCATCCCCAAGCCCATTGCAGACAACTTCGAGGCGGATATGAAGGGAAATCTCAGGGGTTCGCGTGGCGGCCGACGCAGGTAATAACGATTGTCTATGTCAGGCGTTCGCTATGAGAGGCACATCGGGCGTTCGCCATGATCGCCCGATGCATGGCGTGCCGATTAACTGATCTGCAAGCGCATGTGCTCGTGGTGCGATATGTGGCCGCAGCGAATTGTCCGACCAGGCATGATTTCCACTACGGAAGTGCCCGTGTGAGCCAGGGTGGCGCAGAGCAGGGTGTTACATTCGGCCCGGTTGCTACTTCACGTACCAGGCGGGCATAGCGTTGTCTGTCGACCGCGCACGGCGCGAGGGTGACCCGCGCGCGCATTGCGACGGTTGACGGTCTCCACCCTGCCACGTTCAACGCAAGGGGCCTTGCCGGCCGCGTTTGCGACCGGTAAGTCTCCCGGTGAAGTTCCCCACAGCGGGAGTACTCGCTGGCATTGCCGGAAATGGCGAGTGCGGCAATGACGGTACATCCAAACGTGGTGGGCCAGCTCGCTGGACGACGCTGTCAGCCTGGGTCACCCGAAAACCACCGTGCCCACCGTCAGCCGGGCGCTAGCAGTGCTCGGAATTTGCGTGTGCCATGGGCACACTAAGGTTTTTCCACGGCCTTCAAGCCTGCCCGATCTGCTACTCGCTATGCCTTGTTAGACGTTCTTATGTGCCATGCACGACGTTGTCAGGCGCGACCTGCGCGTTGCCATGACGTGATGGGTGAGCAGTGGCCACGCCTGTTGGATGCATTCGATACGCTGCATGACGGGAGCATCGCAGGGCAGGGAGGTTACGCGAGCGAGGACGCCGTCCGTTGTCGAGCACAAACTCGTGCATGCCAGAGCAGCGACATTGGAATGATCGAGCATCGCTGCTGGAATAGCGGTACGACGAAAATTATCCTGGCCTGGCCGAGGATACCCCTATAGGTGCCGTCTCCCGAGGTACAGTAATTTTTCAGCTTCACGCAAGCCACCCCTTGCGGATGCAGCGCGTCATTTGCCGCCAGCACCTTCGCTACGAAATCCTCGGAAGGAAACTGAAGCACATAGGGCAGCGCATCGCGCACGTTCTGGTTCGCCTATGCCTCCGTCATGCTGGCTCGCACATTGCGCCGAATCTTGTCCTTGATCGATGCGACAGATTCCTGGAACGGCGTGTCCTGCACCTGCTCAATCCGGTCGTCCGTAGCGTTGTAGCGTACGTTCCCCCCGAGCTGCGCGTCCAAGTCGTTGGCCTGCTTGTTGAAGACGGGCGTCAGCGACTCTTGCTTGCCTGTGGCGATATTGAACGGGATCCGTGCCTGCGATGCGTCTGAATTCACTGGATCCTGCGAACTTTTCGCTGTTGCCTGGAGTTTGGAGTTGGAAGCCGGAGCTACGCTTGCCAATGCCGGCACGGTCTCTTCCTGCCAGTCGTCAATTCTCCTTCGGCACGATCACAAGTTTTGCTTTGCTGTGGAGCTGCCTGCGGCGAGGGATCGCTCGGTTGCAGTTGTGCCGCCTGTTCCGCGTGTACCGCTGGCGCGGCCTGCGGGTAGGTGCGCAGTAGATCGAACGCTGCCGATGCGGTGCAGCGGCCGATTTGCAGTTGCTCCCAGGCACGCTGCAATCCTTCCGGTGGCGTTGCCTGCATCACTACAGCGCCCGGCCCTCGATATGCTTGTGCTTGATGGTGGCTGTGTAGCGCTACGGCACGTTTGGCGATGCGTGGCAGGGTGGCAGCATCGAAGACCACGCAGTTGCGATCCATGTCCTCGTCGATCCACTGCAATAGCTCGCTCGACAGCTACCTGCCAGTCCAATTCAGCCTGTGATGGAACACAATCCAGCGGTCGGGCTGCATGCAATGCACCCAGGTAGCTGACCAAGGCAGCAGGTTGGCGCGCCAACGCAGTGTCGGCAGTGCGGCGGCGGATGCGACCTCCAATCCTTCCAACAAGGCATGCAGCGGATTGGGAGCGCTCGCATGTGCGCTTGCCAGATGGGGCGAGGTGGCAGTGCGCATCGCTTCGCCGAACGCCTGCAGATGGGGGCTGTAAGCCGCAACCCCCAAAATTTTGTCAGCCCAAATCTAAACCCTCTTCTTGGGAGCGCGTGATGTGCTGCCTGCCCCGCTCAGAGAACTCCAATCGCGGAGCTTGTTGCTGCCTCCTTACGCTCGTGCCCCTCCATGTTCGCCTTCTCGAACTTTCGTTCGTGATTTTTCTGCGCAGGATCAATTGCTTATCGAATACTCGAAGATACGACGCTGGGTAAACAGTGCGGGTCTTGTGGAGGTTGAATTTGAGTGTCTGGAGGCTGTGTACCGAACGGAAGTCGGTCTTGAGTTCGAAACACAACAGGTTGTCACCATATGTCCAATAGAATTAAAAACGGAAGCAGCGACTCGTTCTTGAGTCAATCATCTTCTAGCGCGTCGCGCGCTCCCACAGAATCATCTTCCACGCATCCTTCGGTGTCCCACCGCAATAAGCAAGCAGTTTTCGAAGGGCTGAGTACGCGTCCGAGTCAGTTGACCGCGCGAACCGCCCAACGCCTGGGGCTGAATTCTCATCAAGGACACATCAATCAGTCTTCTTCCGCCGCGACTCAAACGAGCAGCCATTCGCGCATCATATCGGCCGCGACGAATCAGCCGCCAAGTTCCAAGACTACCGGCACGCGTGGAACGAATGCGCGTGTCCCCACCCCGTCATTCCCCAAACCAAGAAGCTCGCAACCGAGGTCATCGCCAGGATACGAAACACCCTTTGCAATGCGCGAACGGCAAGCTGAATCAACAAGTGCAATAGCTGGCAGCACGTCCTCCGCGCTGTCATCGGCTGGCCGGCAGCGCCGAAGCAACATAAGCCAGGTGTCTTCGTCATCGCTGCCTCCCCCGTCCCCTGTACACAGCGCACAAACCCACAGGCCGATTCACGCCCCGTCCGGTTGGGGATTTCTGAGTCGGATTCAGAGCGTGACTGGAGTATTGGACAATACTGCGGGCCAGCGCGGGAGACTGCTGAGCGATGGCCCCCGCGAATGGATGGCAGAACCGATGGTGCGCTGTTCGGATGGACGCATCCGACGTTATCCCCCTTCGAAAGGAACAAGCAGTCACTATGTTGACCAAGTGGCGCAGGGCTTGATCTATGACATTCCTTCAGACCGGGTCACCCACCGTTTTGGCAGCATCGAGCCTTCTGCGGACCGCAAGCACGCCTCTTTCGTTGCGGATGGATATTCCATTAGCCCCATCCAGATCGGCCAATTTAAGGCCTACCCGCTGCCAGGCGGTCGATTTATGGTGCCGCAGCTAGGTTTCAAGGACTGCACCCACGCCTGCGAACTCATGATGCTATTGGATCACGGCGCCGTATCGATCGATGACAAGTATAAAGCGAGCCGCCTTGGATTTCGTCGGGAAATGTTGGAAATTATGGAGTCATTACAGTCGCGAACCGGCAGAACCTCCCAAATAGTCACGCACAGGATTAATTACAAGAGCGGGTTGTTGGGGCCGCATGAAAGCAGGAAGACGGCGTGGCGCGACCTGAGCAGCAAGATCGACGAGATGGGGCCTTGCATTCTCAGCAAGGGAGGCCATGTGGTTATGCTAGATAAAGTACGGGAAGAAAAAGGAAATTTCTACCTGACGATTCGGGAGCCTTTTCACGGCACCAGTCTGGAGTTCCGGGACACGTCCGAATTCTTTCGGGACCACCTTGGCAAAAAGGAGAACGTCACGGTCGAAGCGGTCTTCCTTGGCGCCTCACAGAACCGGAGCTAAGGATGGTCTGATCAACGCAGCCGGAAAACGAAACACGCCACATCCGCCGCGCTGAGGGCGCTCAAACCCCCGGTTTTTTGCCGTTTTCGGCACGTTTT
>NZ_CM002139.1:4269064-4270847 GCF_000454545.1 Xanthomonas cassavae CFBP 4642 | reverse complement strand
CGCCCTGCTTGTTCTTGGTCGAGCTGGGCGCAGCGATGATCGTGGCGTCCACGATCGTCCCGCCGCGCAAGCTCTGCCCCTTGCGCGACAGGTGGGCGTTGACCCGGTTGAACAGCTTGCGCGCCAAGTCATGTCGCTCCAGCAAGTGACGAAAATTTAGAATTGTCGTCTCATCCGGCACCTCGTCCAGACCACCGATCTTTGCGAAACGGCGCATCGACACCGTGTCGTAGAGGGCTTCTTCCGCCGATGGATCGCTCAGTGCGTACCACTGCTGCAAAAAGTGGATGCGCAGCATCGTCTCCAGCCGATACGGCTGTCGCCCCGGCTGCCCAGGCTTCGGATAGTGCGGCTCGATCAGTGCCAGCAGGTCCTTCCACGGCACGACCTGGTCCATCTCGGCCAAGAACACCTCACGCCGCGTCCGCTTGCGCTTGCTGTTGTACTCCCCGTCGCCGAAGGTCAGTTGCATCGAAATTGTCCACTCGGGTCGTTGATCGATTGTGGTAGATCAGGATGGGTTGTTCAGAGTTTCCCTAGCCGCACGCGAACTCGGCGGTGATGAGGTAGTGACGCTACTGGTGCTGCAGGAACAATTACTGACCGAATACGGCTGGCGGCTCGCGCTCTCGGACCTTGGCCTGCTGTGTGTCTGCCCGCTGTTGCTCAAGCGCACGCCCGACGCTGTGGCCACCGCGTTGGAGCGCGGGCAGGTGATCGCCCGCGTGGTGCTGGATGCGCTGGTGACGCACACCGCAGGCGCGGCCGAGGTGGCCTCATGAAGCTCAGCAGCGACATGGCGATGTCTTCCAGCAGCCACGCAACGTCTCCTGCACCCGCACATCCCGTGCAGACCGTGGCCCCGCCGCAGACGCATCTACCGGCCGGGCCGCTTGCAGGCTTGCCTACGGGTAAGGTGCTGCGCGTTCGTCGCGCGGCGCTTTCAGGGCGCGCGACGACCGACACGAGCCATGCCGAATCCTCGCATCGCGCATCACATCGCTCGGAGCTGTCGAGTTCTTCGGAATCGACGGACGCGTCGTTCTACACCGCGCGCGCCAGCTCGGCCTCCTCGGTCGTCGAGGAGCCGCACGCACCGGGTGTTGCGGTGAGCTATGCGCAGCGCAGCGCGTCGGCAGCCGCCAAGTTGAAGGCCCAGATACGAACCCGTCTGAACGACCTGCCATTTGTAGCCCCCTCGGAGGAGCAAGAGGCACTGCAGACCGCGTATCTGGAATGGGCTGACGCGCGCGTGCAGGAACGCATCGCGGCGTTCGGGCCTGATGCCGGATACCAGATCGTCGGCGACATGAAAACGGCAGGCGCAAAGGCTGCTGGCCGATCGCCTACGAGTGCCTCAAGGCGTTCATTATCGGGTCGATGCGGACCCCGTTCGGTCTCGCGGCGGGCGCAGCATACGATCGCGCGCGTGCGCCTGGATCGGAGACGCTCAGTACGACGACGCTATCCGGTGCGGTAGCGGGCCTGGCATCCTATACCAGCGATACGCTGCTGATCCCCGCAATGGATCGGCGCGCGCGGGTAGCCAATCTACCGCGGTTCCAGACCATCGATCCGAAGATCCTGGTGCCTGATCCGCCGCCTGTGCTGCTGGAAATCACCGCAGAAGGCAAGCGCCTCACGCGCCCAGGCGAGGGCGATGCACCTACGGTTGCGGAGATCGACGTCCCCCCATCCTGAGTAGCAGTCGGGTTTAGAGTCCGGGGTTGATGATATCGCTGTTGGCCAGGTGCTGGGCATAGGCCGTCGGCGTCATTCCGCC
>NZ_CM002139.1:4176026-4269057 GCF_000454545.1 Xanthomonas cassavae CFBP 4642 | reverse complement strand
ATCTGTTCTTCGGAAAAACGCTTCTTCACGTCCAATCTCCTCGGGGTAGGGAATTGGACTCCAAACTAAGGCGCTACTCAAACTTGGGGGGACGTCGCGATGGTCTGACGCCGTAATTTCTCCAACTATCTGATAGAAACCGTGAAGGAAGGCCTGGCGTTGGCCAGGCAGGCCCTGAGCACCAGTAATGCGATCACCACGGCGGTGCGCGATGTGCTGGGCCGCCACATGCTCAGCAACGTGCTGGCCAATTTCGCCGCGCTCGGGGCCGGTCGTCTGGTCGCTGCACCCTTGCGCGACGGCAATCAGAACGGCAGCGCTACGGGCGAAGCCGCCAATTCCACTGCCACAGTCGTGCAGCAGGCGGTGCAGACCCTGTTCAACGATACGGTCTGGAGTGCGCTCAAGGCCAAGAACGGCGCCAACACCACCCAGGCGACACGGCTGGATCAGGAACGCGAAACCAGCGCAGCCATGCATCAACGCACCATCGCACGCACGCTTGAGGCGCTGGCCGAGCCCATCGACGAGGCGA
The DNA here is from genome assembly GCF_000454545.1 of Xanthomonas cassavae CFBP 4642. Lineage (NCBI taxonomy): Bacteria > Pseudomonadati > Pseudomonadota > Gammaproteobacteria > Lysobacterales > Lysobacteraceae > Xanthomonas > Xanthomonas cassavae. Next base: position 4,268,522 of record NZ_CM002139.1, on the reverse strand, counting down.
TCGCGCTGCTTTCGGTGCAGACGTCGGCAGAGGTTGCGCGCGCCCTGGAGGAGGGATAACCGCTTGCGTCGGCATTCGGGCCGCGAGTGGGGCGGTTGCGAGAGGGCCTGGAGGAATTGCGCACTGAGATCGGCACGCAGTCGATTTCGGTTTTAACCATCGACACTGTGCTCGATCGCCTGCACGCAGCGCAGGCGGGAATATTCAGCGGCATGCCGCGCAACGATCTGCCCCGGAAATTGGAGACCGAGCTAAAGACGCTCAGGCATGCAGTGCATGAAAGTGGAGAACTTCGTCAGTGGGAAAATGGCAGGCCGTGAGCGATCGATACTGCAGTTGATCCACGGTGTACCGCAGCCGCAGCCGCAGCCGCAGCCGCAGCCGCAGCCGCAGCCATAGCGACAGGCGCAACGGCGGTTGCGTCTGTCGGTTGCTGGCGGCCCGGGTGGCAGCTTGGTGGGCGGCCCTACGCACGAGTGGCGGGCGTGCAATGTTCGGCGTCGCCTCGTACGCCGGCCATTGCCCGGCCGTACGCATGGCCTCGGCAATGCGGCCGCGCTGGGCGCTGGACGATGAAGTCCACCGCACGGTCGTCGGTTGGCCCCGCGGTCTCTCGTGCCGACGCCATGTCGCTCGCGGACGCCGGGCCGAGGCGACAACACTTCCGAAGCAATGCGTTTTTTTCGAGTGCGCGCGCGCCGTCACCAGCGTCTTGCGCCATCAAGGCCGATGGCTGAGGTGAGTTCAGGATCGGCGCCGTCTCCCCGCGCAACGCCTGGCCGGCGACTCGCATAGCCAGCAGCGTTGCGATCTAGCAGGCGCCTGCCCCGCCGCGTGAACTACTCCAGTTGCAGCTCTACCCGCACTTGCTGCAAAGATTGGTCGACCTCGTTGCCCGCTAGGCAGCGCCAACAACGCTCCACCCACGGGCAAATTGCCGCTCACCTGCAGGTGGGCCGGAGCACCATCGCGCGCATCGTCCGCCGCGTCGGCCTGCATCGCCTGGCCGACCTGGGGCACTGGCTCCATCACTACAACTGGCATCGGCCCCATGCCGGCCTCGGACACCGACCTCCCACCTCATGGATCCACATCCACTGAACAACGTGGTGGGTCTACACAGCTAGCGCGCCCGCTGGCGGCGCGCAAACGTGCGCAACGCCCTACCTTGGCTGCGCGGCTGCTGCCTACCGGATGGATCTCGTCACCGAAGCGGAGCAAGCTGCAGGACGTGGAATCCACGTCTGCGCTTCGCTCGGCGACATTGCCTGCAACGATCGACGATGCCGCGGTGCTGGCCGCAGGTGTGATCGATGCACCTGGGTGCCGATGCTGACCAGGCAGCCAGCTGCGTGCCGGCCGTTCGGTGTGTGCCCGCTCGGACCCGGCGTGCGGCAGTCTCGATGCCGGCGCCGGCGCCGGCGCTGGCGTCCGGCAGATGCGTCGATCCAGGGCATCTACCGGGCGCGATCGACACGCAGCAGCGTGCAGGGCCCGATCAGCCACTATAGGCCTTGTGACCGATACGTGTCGCCCCGCTGGCCTGGGACTCGTTGGGGGCAATCACCTCGTTTGGCGCATCGGTCTTCAGGTTGGAGATCTTGACCGTCGCGCCGGGCGCGTCGGTGCGGAACACCGCTTCCTTGACTTGATTGAAATTACAATCTTCGATCTGAACGTGCGAGTCGACATCGGAGTGTCCGCCATTGGTACGGAACACCTTGCCGGCGCCGTTGACGGTGTCGCCCGACATCACCACGTCGGCAGTGCCGTTGTCCTGCACGACCTTGTCTGCGGCGTTGTTGAACGTGCAGTTGATGATCTCGACTTTGGGGCGCCCACTGACTTCGGGGCTACCACCGGCAATGCGCGCATCATGCTCACGGTTGCCCTGCCCATTGATGGTGACCGCATCCTCACTGACATCTTCATTGACGCAGTTGACCATCTTGCCGTTGCCGATGAAATGCACACCGTCGCCGCCGCCTTTCATGTGAACGTTGCAGAGGCTGCCACCGTCCTCGACGATGAACAGCGGCTGCTGGTGCTCGTCCTGATCGCCTTTGCCCAAGCGGGGGCCTCCGATGTACGTCTGACCCTTGCCGTCGAACACCTCGCCCCTATGCACTACGATGGGCTTGTTCTGGACGCCGGGCGGCGCGGTGACGACCTTGCCGGAGGGAAGTGGCGCTAGCGAGCCGCCTGGGCCCGACTTGCCGGGAGCACTGGTAGCAGGCGTTGCAGCAGTGCCGGTTCCCGCTCCGGAGGAGTTGCTGCCACTGTCGCTACCGTTACCGTTACCACTGTCATGCTGGCTGCCGGAAGTCGTGGCGCACGGCAGTTTTGATGGCGATGACGTCGGGCGTGTGTCTTCAGGTGGTTGGAGGCCATCGAACGGCTGATTCGCAGGCTGCAGCATGCCGCTGAACATGCGCTGCATGCAGTACGCCAGCATTCTCATGGTCACCGCGTTCAAGACCTGCTGCTGCGACAGTGGGAATGTGGACGGCTGTAAGCCGCCAGTCGAGTGTGAGGGAATGGCGAGATTCATCGGTGTGTCTCCTTGCATGAGCTGAATAACGGAAGAAGTCCTGCGAGGTATTACGACGCGAAAGCGTGGCCTTGTGAGACGGCGCAGCGGAGGCGCAAGGCTCCGACTGCACGCAAACGAGACGTACCTGTCCCTCCGCAGGCATCGGCTTGCTGGACGTTGAGCACCTCAGGCGCGTAGCCATAGATAGTTTCCCGTTGCGATTGCTTCGAACATTTCGTCGTGTGCAATGAAGATATTGTTGTTCCAGTAACGGCCATGTTCGGCGTAGTGGGCGAGCAGATCGCAGATCCATGCGCCGTCGACGCCGTCGTCCAGCGGCACGCGTACGATCAGGACGATCACGCCGGCATCGTTCAATCCCAGTTGCGCCTGGTCCTGCGCGTACACCGACAGGTTGGCTTCCAGCAACAGCCGGAACACCGTCAGGGTGCGCCCCGCCGGAGCAAGACCGTAGGAGATGCGTAGATACAGCGCTTCTTCTTCGGGCGCTTGCTGTGCTTCATCGTCGGTCTGGGCTGCAGGCATGTGCAGATAGACTTCAAACCCGTCTACCCAGAGCACACGGCTGCTGAGCACCGCCTGCACATCCGGCAGGTCCAGTGCTTTGCACATCTGCTGAACGATCGCTTCGAATCGGGCGCTGGTCATCCGTCATGCAACCTGACGCAGGGCCGCATACCGGCCCCGCGTCATGTCAAAAGCCGTTACTGACCGACCAGGGTTTTTGCATTGTCGCCGGCCTTGCCGATGAACTTGTTGAGCGCCACGTTGAAGTCGAGATCGTTCTTGAGCATGGTGATCTTGTTGTTCATGCGCTTTTGATCCTCGTCCGAGGCGGTGAGGTCGCCGAGCAGCGAGTCAATCTGCCCGCTCGCCCCATGCGTTGCGGAGGAACCGGACATTCCATTTGAAACGCCTCCGGTGAAGCCGTCCATGCCCTGGCCAAAGCGCGAGTGCAATGAACTCATTTCGGGAAGTAAAGCCATACGAAGACTCCTTAGCAGTTAATTAAAACGGGGGCGCCTGCCGGCGCGTTTTACTTGGTCGAGGCGACCAAGGAAATCGATGGTCAAGGCATGCCGGCAACATGCGCGACGATGTCGCGCGCGGCGTTGATGCCGTCGTGCAAGACAGTGAAATTGTTGCGTGCGGCCTGATCGCTCGCTGCAGACCAGTGCACACGGATCTGTTGCGCTGTCGTATGCAGCGCCGCCTCGACGTTGCGCAGTCGTTCGCCGGAGACATCCAGCGCCTTGGTCTGCAAGATCTTGCTCATATCCTGGGTGACCGTGTCTGTCATGGCATCGAACATGGTGCGGTTCTCATGGCGCCGCTTGCTGCGGCAGGGAGGTCAGGTGCTTGGTGCCGTCCGGTGTCTCCACGTAATTCAGTCCTTCGACAAACAGGGCGGCATCGTAGTTCGAAGGCGGTTTTACCGACGGGTCCTGCTGGGTAATGTCCACATGCAGCTTGCGGATCTCCGGGCCCAGGTCGCTGCGTAGGTCGGCAATCCGGCGGATTGCACGCTCTGCGTTGTCGCTGTTGCCGGCAATGGAAAACACGCCTTGACCGTCGTAGCGAACGTTCAGATCGCGGTCTGCCAGGGTGTCGCGCAGGGTGGCCAGCACCTCATCCACCACCACCACATCGACCGCGACGGCATGCTGATACCGATGCAGTTGTGCACGCAGGCGCGCCGCATCCGCGCTGCTCGCCACCAGGCCCTCGACCCGCACGCGCGGGCCGACCTGCTCCACGCGCGCTTCGTGCAAGCCGAGCCGTTTCAGCACGGACCGGACCTGGTTGGGCTGGTTGTCCTGGCTGCGCGCCGGAGCAGCATCGGAAAGAAATGCCGGCAGCAGGGAGGGCAGCAGCGCTGCTGCGGCCAGCGCTAGCATGGCGCCCACCACTGCACGCATCGCAGCACGCCTGGACTTGAGAGGCGGGGGTGTTGCCGGCGTCGCGGCTGGAGACAGCAACCGCTCCAGCAGTGCCACATCGTCCGGCCAATCGGCCGCAGCCTCGCCGATGCAGAGCACCAACGGACCAAACCGCATTGGATGCAGCGCAACAAACGGTGTCGTCGGTAACGTGTCGCTGCGATAACGAACTTGACCATCTGCATCCACCTCGATGATGAGCGGGCAATCGGGCCAGTCTTCGATCTGGATCTCGGCCTGGGGATCGGCGCCCAACGTATAGCTGCCTGGCTGCAAATCTAATCGCGCGCCGGCGTGTAGTCCCGTCAGTATGCGAAGTTGCATTGTCATGCACGAATCCCCTGAGCGGCCCCATCCTGGTGTTCCATCAGTAGCGTGTTCAAACGCGTGACGCCACGCGCGCAATCAGCAGGTCTGCGCGGCGTTCGCGCGTTGATCAGCATCAGCGGCAGCAGCAGGTTGAAGCTATGCAGTGCTGGTGTGGGCTCCGGTTGCGCGTGCACCATCTCAACCAGGCGTTTGCGCAAGGTGTCCATGCTCTCGGCAACGCTCCCCGCCTGCCCTGATTGCAGGTGCTCACGCATCAACATCCAGACCATGGTGGTCAGCGATGCGGCAACCGGATGGGCAATGCCGATGTCACGCAACTCCACGAACGCAGCGGTAAGGGCGTGCCGTCTGAGCGTCTGGTCGGCGGCGCGCGTTGCCGCATAGCGATCGATGACTGCCTGGACACCCGCACGCACATCCTCGTCCCGGTGGACCGGCGAGGCGCTTGGCCACGTCTCTGCCTGCGGATCGCCGGCGTGTGCGCGAGCGCCGGCGCCATGCTGGTCGTCCTGGCCTTGCCCCTGTTCGTGCGGCTGAGCGACTGCGACGCTGACCCGGCCGCGTAGCGCCGACACGCGCGCCGCTTCGGCGTCCTCCAGTTCGGTGGCGTCGAGCTCGTCGTCCATGCCATCCAGTGACCGCATGCCGCGTCGCCGCCTGCGCGGCGGAGCGGGGCGAAGACGCGGTCCATGATGTGGCGTGTCCGCCAGCGGCTGTGCGCCAGCGGCCGGCGCATCGGTATGGTGGTGCGATGCGCCGGGCGCGCTCGGCAGCGACGGCGGCTCGGCACCTGGCGAAATGCGCCGGATCATGGAAAGGCCGCCTGCATCAGCGTCTGGCCGAACTGCATGATCGCTGCGGCGCCCCACGGCGCGGTGATCGCAATGGCCGCCACCACCACCACCAGCTTGAGCGCGAACGAAATCGAGGCATCCTGCAGCGACATCACTGCCTGGATGAAGGCGATCAGCAAGCCAGCCAGCGCGGCGACGCCGACCACCGGCAACGATACCTTGAGACACAGCAACAAGGCTTCGGAGGTGAATCGCACCAGATCGTCATGGTCCATGGCGTCACCGATAGCTCAAGACCAGGCCGTGGATCAGCATGGACCAGCCATCCAGCGCCACAAACAACAGCAGCTTGAACGGAATGGCCACGTTGGTCGGCGTCACCTGCGAAAGACCCATTGCCATCAACGCATTGGCCACTACCAGATCGATCACGATGAAGACCAGATACAGCAGGAATCCGATGCGGAATGCCTCGGTCAGCTCGCTGAGTGTGAATGCCGGTGCCAATACGAGAAGATCGTCCGGCTTGAGCGTGTCGGCCTTGTCCTTGGGCCAGATCTGCTGCGCCGAACGAATGAAGAAGGCTTTCTCGCGCTCGTGTGTGTGCTTGAGCAGGAACTGCCGAAACGGTTCGCGGCAGGCGTCCAGCAGCACCACGACGCGGTTGTTGTCTGCGCCGGGAGTGTAGGTCTGCGCTGCCTTGAACGCCTCCATTCCCACCGGCGCCATCACGAAGCACGACACCAGCAAGGCGACGCCGTTGAGGACCATGTTGGGCGGCACCTGCTGCACACCGATGGCATTGCGCAGCAAGCCGAGCACCACCACGATCTTGGTGTAGGAGGTGACCACCATCGCTGCGAAGGGCAGCAGGCCCAGCATGATGACGATCAGCAGCAGCGAGCCGACATCAGGCATCTGCATGCGCAGTCTCCGACATGCTGAGGATCTGCACGCCAAGATGTTCGCCCACCGCCAGCAGCCGGCCGATGCCGATGGTCTGGCCGTAGACGACCAGACGGATGTCGGCCTGATCCACCGGCACCGACAGTTCGAGGATCTGGCCGGGCTGCAGGCCCGACAGCACCGACACAGACAGTGCAAGTTGATCCACTTCCAGGTGCACGGGCAATTCCAGTGCCGCCACATCGGTGGCGGACGAGCAGGCGTCGGGCTCGGGCGTATCGTGCTGCATCGCTGGGGGAGTCTCCAAGATCATCTGTTGCAGGTTCAGGCGCACCGAGGCGCGCAATACCGCACCTCCAGGAACGCCCCAAAGCAGCTCGCCGCTGCACACGGGGGGCGGGGCCAGCGCATGCAGCAGTACATCGCCCGTGCGCAGCGATTGCAGCAGCGCCGCCGGAGCAGTGCGCTGGCCGATACGTAGGCGTGTGGTCGCCCGCAATGCGCTCAGCCAGGCCGGCAGCGGCAGTGGCGCCGTCAGCGCAATGACAGCCGTTTGCAGTGCGGCCAGTAGGGGCGGGCTTGCGGTCTCAGCGATCGCATCGATGCGGCCCAGCGTGATGCCGAGATCGAGGCGATCGGCCGCGTCTGCACAGCGCTCGAAAGCGACGATCTCGGCAGTGCCCAGCCCGAGCGGTGCGAAGGCATGCAGTTCATCGCTCAACAGCACGCCGGCGATTGCCACGCGCAGCGCGTCATCGGGTTCGTTCAACAGCAGTGCCAGGCCATCGCGTGCAGCGATCCGCAACTCGAGGCTTCCGCCATCTAGCTCCAATTGCAGGCGTGCCGCGTCCGCAGCCCGAATGCCGCGGTGTTGTGTCGTGAAGCCGCAATGCCGCGCGGTACGTGGATCGCACAACAGTCTGCCGAGGCGTGCCCGCGCAGCTGGCACATGGGACAGCGCTTGCGGCAAGTGGCGTGCCGGTGGCATTGGTCTCAGCTCGGTTGACAAGACTGGGTCCTTCGACATGGCTGTTCTGCTGCACGCGCGGCGCTAGACGATCTCGATGCTGATCTGAAGCGTGTCGCTGAGCGCGGCCTTCAATGCGGTATCCAGGCGCCTTCTTCCATTGCAAAGTACCTCGCGCGTCTCGGGCGAGCCGCTGTCGAAGCGAAGCGATAGCTGGTCTGGCGAAAGCCGCAACAACAGTGTGGTCTGCGGCAGGATGTCGTGGTTGATCTCCAGCCACGCCTCCCAGATTCCTGCGCCGCGTACCGGCGTGGCATTGCAGAACTCGGCCACCCGCAGTGCGATGTGATGGATGACCATCTGCGCACGTTGGGTGCGGATCCACTCGGCGGCGATCTGCCGACCCAGCGCGTCGGTGTCCTCGCCTCGGGCGACCTGTCCACGATTGCCGTCATCCAGGCAGGCTGGCGCGTCTGGCGGCTGCGCAGCGTCGTGACCGTCGCGGGCAGCCTCCGTCGTTTCGGGCAGCGGCGGAGCATCGTCGCCATCCTCCGGCAACACCATGTCCGGCAACCCGGGCAGCACGCTGCCCAGACGCCGGCGCAGTTGCATGAAACTGACACGCTGCGTCGCGCGCACCGGTGTGGGCGCTATGTGCGGCTGCAGCGGTGCACCGGTGACAGGCAGGATGCGCACGTGGCGAACCGGTGGCTTGCGCATCAGGCCACCACTCTGCCGATCGGCTGCAGCTGCACCTCTGCGCCAAGCTCCTGGAAGGAGTACACCTCCAGCCAGTTGAGGCGCGCCTCGATCATGCGGCGGACATAACGCCGCACGTCCATCGATGCGACCACGGCCAGTGGATACTGTGCCCGACCTTCGACGATGCGTTCCACCTGCTCGACCAGCTGGTTGGCCTGCTCCGGTGGCAGGGCCAGGAAATTACCTGCCGGCGTGGCGCGAATCGATTGCCGGATCAACTGTTCCACCGCGTGGTCGAGCATCACCGCAGGCAGCTGCCCGGTGCCTGCGGCGGCCGTGTGCGCCAGATAACGGCCGAGATCGCAGCGCACATACTCGGTCAGCATCAGCAGGTCCTTTTCCTTCGGCCCCCACACCACCAGGCTCTCCAGGATGCTCTTGATGTTGCGCACCGGGATGCGTTCTTCCAGCAGCCGGCGCAATACATCGGCGATGCGCTGGGCGGGCATGGCCTTGTTGATCTCTGCCACCAGCCCGGGATAGTCCGCGCTCACCTGCTCCAGCATCCACTGCGTTTCCTGGATGCCGACGAACAGATGCGCACGTGCGCGCAGTGGTGCGATGGCCTGTTGGGCCAGCGCTTTCTGCAGGTCCGCGGTATCGCTCAACGTGCTGCGGGTTTCCGGGACGTCGTGAATGAGCACTTCGTACTGTAGGTCCTGCAGGGAGTCGCTCTGCCAGATCGCGATTCCCGGAAACGGCAGGCCCAGCAGTTCCACCAGTTGTCGGCGCTCGCTCTCGATCGCCTGGTCCAGCAGCGCCGGGTCGAGCTGCGCAGCCAGTTGCGGCGACAGGCGCACCGACAGGGGTGAGGCGAAATCCGGCGCGCTCTTGCGGATGTGCGGCGCATCGCCCTTTGCCCCCTTGCGGCTGGTCGATGGCAGCGTGTGCTGATCGCTGCCGCTGACATCGCGTTGCTTGCGCCAGATCGTATAGCCGCCTGCGCCCACTACCGCCGCCAGCAGCAGGAACAGTACCGCAGGAAATCCCGGAACGAACGCAAAGCAGGCGAGCAGCACGCTCGCCGCCAGCAAGGCGCGCGCATTGCCGGTGAGCTGGCGGCCGATCTCGAGCCCGAGCGAGCTGATCCTGGCCTCGTTCTCGTTGGCGACGCGGGTGATCATCACGCCGGCCGCCACCGAGATCAGCAGCGAGGCGATCTGCGACACCATCGCGTCGCCCACCGACAGGATCGCAAAGCGATTGGCGGCCTCGCCGGCGCTCATGCCGTGGTAGGTCACGCCCACCACGATGCCGGCCAGGATGTTCACCATGGTGATCACCAGGCCGGCGATGGCGTCGCCCTTGACGAATTTCATCGCGCCATCCATGCCGCCGTGCAGTTGGCTCTCGATCGCCAGCCGCGCGCGTTTGCTGCGTGCTTCGTCTGCGCTCAGGTTGCCGCCGCGCAGGTCGGCATCGATGCTCATCTGCTTGCCCGGCATCGCATCCAGGGTGAAGCGCGCACCGACTTCGGCAACGCGCTCGGAGCCCTTGGCGATCACGATGAACTGCACCGTGGTGATGATCAGGAACACCACCAGGCCCACCACCAGGTTGCCGCCGACCACCAGCTCGCCGAAGCTTTCGATGATGTGGCCGGCCTCGGCATGCAGCAGGATCGATTTTGTCGATGCGATGTTCAACGACAGCCGCAGCAGCGTGGTGAACAGCAGCAACGAGGGAAACGAGGACAGCGAGATCGAGTCGGGCACATACATGGTGACCATCAGCAGCACCACGCTCAGGGTGATGTTGATGCCCAGTAGTGTGTCGATCAGCGGGGTAGGCAACGGCAGGATCATCAGGCCGATGACCGCCACCACCAGGGCGGCGATCGCCACTTCACCGGTGTATGCGAAATAGCGTGTCAGGCGCATGCGGTCTCCTAGCAGGGCAGCGGAGTGCTGCCGTCATCGTTGTCGCGGCCCAGCGCATCGACCCAGCGCAGCACCACCGCCACCGCTTCAAACAGCGACTCTGGAACTGCCTCGCCCAGTTCGACCTGATGCAGCGCACGCGCCAATGGCGGGTTCGCCACGATCGGAATGCCGTGGGTGTGCGCATAGGCACGCAGTTCCAGCGCACCGTCGTCCACCCCCTTGGCAACTACCTGCGGCAGACCGAAGCCGTCGGGTTCGTAGGCAAGCGCGACGGCATAATGGGTCGGGTTGACCACCATCACCTTGGCCTTGGTGACACGCTCGCGCGGGTCGCCGAAGATCAGTTCCTTGGCCAATTCCTTGCGCTTTCCCTTCAGTTTCGGATCGCCTTCGCTGTCCTTGTGTTCGCGCTTCTGCTCGTCCTTGCTCATGCGTTTGTCGCGAATGAACAGCCAATGCTGCACGCTCCAGTCCGCCGCACCCACCAGCACGAACACCAGCACCGCCAGCACGCACAGAATACCCAGAGCACGCCAGCCGATCTGGGCGATGTCGGGGGTTGGCTGGTAGGCGAGCCCGATGATCGTCGGCATCAGTGCGCGCAGGCCGCACCACAGCACCACGCCGATCACCGCGGCCTTGATGCCCAGCTTCAGCAAGTTGATGAAACTACGCAACGAAAAGAGTTTCTTGACGCCGTTCACGGGGTTGAGCGAATCGAACTTGGGCGTGACCGGTTTGAGCGAGGCATTGAATCCGGTCTGCAGGAAACTGCCGATCAATCCGGCCGCCAGACATGCGACCACGAAGGGCAGCGACAGCATCAATCCCTGGATGCCGATGCGACCGAGCGCACGATTCAAGGCGGTGGCATCGCGCGTATTGGTGCTGAAATCGAGACCAATTGACATCAATGCGTGCAGGTGTTCGACAAAATAGCTGCCTGCCTGTTTCATCACCAAAAACGCGGCCAGCAGCACGGCGGCGGCAGTGACGTCCGGGCTGACCGGTATTTCTCCATCCCTGCGCGCGTCCTGTAGTTTTTTTCCGGTCGGCTTCTCGGTCTTCTCATCCGACATGGCGATCTCCGGCCGTTGCTGCTGCGCGCCGATTCTGGTCGATCCATCGCCAGGCGATCGGCTTCCAGGGCGAACGTGTGCATGGGTGGACGAAGCGCGATGTGTTTGTTCGCGATGGTATTCCGATGTTCGCTTCTGAAAAGTCGTGGCTGGCGCCGACGCGTACGTTACGCACACATGCTGTCCACAGCCATTGAATGACGAGGTGCGGTATGGAAAACATCGAATGTCCCGGCTCGGTCGTGAGTGGGCTGATCGAATTGATCACGGTCGGGCTGACCCACGAAAAACTCGAAGAGGCCGCAGCGGTGCTGGCCGCCGTGCGGGTACTGCGGCCGGAGCTGAAGGCGCTGGATACCTTCGATGCCTGGATTGCGATCAAGCGCGGCAGTTATCTGGAGGGCGCGCGGATGCTGCGCGAGCTGGAGGCCGACGCCGGTTCCAAGCCATTGTGCAAGGCATTGTACGCCTGCTGCCTGTTTGCGGTTGGCGACCCGTCATGGCATGGCGTTGCAGAGGGGTTGATCGAGGAGGACGCCGACGCCGATGCGGTTGGCCTGGTCAAGGCGCTGTCCGGGCGGCACACGCCGACCCCTGTTCCAGCGCAGGTGCCGATTGAATCCCCGGCACCGATGGAGATTCCCAGTGCGCAGTATCTGCGCGCCTGACCTGAACTTCGCCTAGCCTGCGGACGGACATTCCATGACGATCATCTCTCCTGTCGCGCCGATCACTGCCGGTACCGGCCTGTCCACGCCTGCGCTGTCACCGCCGGCGCCGAACCAGGCGCTGGTCAACCGCTTTCAGGCGCTGATGCAGTCTTCCAGCCCGCTACCGCCAGCCATGCAGCGCGTGGGAGAGCCGAGCATGGTGAGCCGGATGGTCGACGTGCAGGACGATGGTGTGCGCACCATCAGCGAGCATATCGATGCCTTCAGCATGCAGGCGCCGACCATGGGCCTGCAGGAGATGGCCTCGCAGCAAATGAAGCTGATGAATGAGCTGACAATGGTCGGCTTCAACCTCAATGTCAGCGTCGGTGTGGCGCAGTCGGGCAAGAACGCCGTGCAGACACTGTTCAAGAATCAATAGCATGCCAAAGCTCAGCTATGTGTGGGCGGTGCTGTTTGCACTGCTACTGTCTGGCTGCGACCAGCAGCTGTATTCCGGGATGACCGAGAACGACGCCAACGAGATGCTTTCCGTGCTGCTGACTGCCGGGGTGGATGCGGAAAAGGTCACGCCCGATGACGGCAAGACCTGGGCGATCAACGCGCCGCACGATCATGTGTCTTATGCGTTGCAGGTGCTACGCGCGCATGGCATGCCGCATGAGCGGCACGCCAATCTCGGCGAGATGTTCAAGAAGGACGGCCTGATCTCAACGCCAACCGAAGAGCGCGTTCGCTTCATCTATGGGGTGTCGCAGCAACTGTCGCAGACCTTGTCGAACATCGACGGCGTGATCGCAGCCGATGTGCAGATTGTGCTCCCCAACAACGATCCGCTGTCCACCTCGGTCAAGCCCTCCAGCGCTGCGGTGTTCATCAAGTTTCGCGTGGGTAGCGACATGACCAGCCTGGTGCCCAGTATCAAGACGCTGGTAATGCACAGCGTGGAAGGACTGACCTATGAGAACGTCAGCGTCACGCTGGTGCCAGGTGGGGTGGAAAGCGATGCGCAGCCTTCGGCATCGGCGCCTGCGCACGCCCGCGTGTGGCCGTGGCTGGCCGGAAGCGCATTGGCGCTGTGCGTTGCGTTGGGCATGGTGGCGCTGTATCGGTGGCCGAACGCCAATGCGCACCGCTGGGCAGGCTGGCAGCGCCTGCGCGAGCTGACCAGGAAGCAGGCTGGGTGAGGCCGGTGGATGGACAACGCACGCATCGACACTGCGGCACGGCGGCTTCAACAATGGATGACGGCGGTGTCCGCCCTGGCGCAATCGCTGGATGCGGGCCGGGTAGACCACTGGCTGGGTCCGGTCGCTGCGCTGGGGTGGAGTCGCGCGCCTGCACAGCGTCGTGTGCGCGTGATCCAGAGCTGGACTGGATGCACGAGGATGCAAGTCTCAGCGCTCGATCCGCTGGCCAGCCGGCTTGCCGTGCTCGGGCCGGAGTTGCTTGGCAAGGTGTTGATGAGCCGTGCCTTGTTTTCGCGCCCACTGGCGCTGCGCCGCTGCATCGAGCGCGAGCGCCTGAACTGGTTCGAGCAGCGGGTGGGACCGGCGGTGCTTGAGTATGTGCGTCATCGCACGGTCACTGGCCTGAGCGCGCCACTGTTGCCACGCGATGCTGACCAGGCGGTATGGATCGGCGATGGCTGGCGTCGCTTGGCAGCCGATGGCGTCTGGCCCGACCCCTGCATTTCCAAACTGATAGCGCTGTCCTTGCCGTTGGACGCAGCCCAGGTGGCGCCCGTCGTTGCAGATGGCGCGAGCGATGCGTTTCTTCAAGCGCTCCCCAGCCTGTTGCCGGAGCTGTCATGCATCTGTGGCTAAGGTCCACGCCGGAGGCAGTCGGCTTGGATTGCGACGTTATCCCCCGTGAAGCATTGGCCCGTGTGCTGGAGCTGGACGCTGCAGCTGCGCAGGTGCACGCGCGTTGCGCACAGGCGCTGGCAGACGCCCAGAAGCAAACGCAGGCGCTGATCGACGATGCTCGACAGCAGGCCGCGGCGATCCTCGACATCGCTCGGGACAAGGCCGAGCGCAGCGCACGATTGGGCTATGCCGCGGGCCTGCGCCGTCAGCTCGACGCGTGGAACGAGCGGGGTGTACGGCATGCCTTCGCGGCCGACGAGGCCGCCCAGCGCGCACGCGAGCGCCTGGCAGGGATCGTCGCGCAGGCCTGCGAACAGGTCCTGCATGGACACGATCCCGCCGCGCTGTACGCGCGCGCCGCCCAGGCGCTGGATGGCGCCCTGGACGAGGCCAAGGCCTTGCGGGTGAGCGTGCATCCCGATGCGCTTGACGACGCCCGAAGGGCCTTCGACGCAGCTGCGGCGGCCGCAGGCTGGCCTGTGGCGGTGGAACTCTATGGTGACGCGCAGGTGGCCCTGGGTGCGTGTGTGTGCGAATGGGATACCGGCGTCTTCGAGGTCGATCTGCGCGATCAGCTACGCAGCATCCAGCGAGTCGTCCGCCGCCTCCTGGCCGCATCACAGGTGGTGACGGATGACCGCTGAGAGACCGGTGCTGGAGGTGGCGATCGAGCGCGAACTGGCCGCGCTGGCTTTCGGCCGTCGCTACGGCAAGGTGGTGGAGGTGATCGGTACCATGCTCAAAGTTGCCGGCGTGCAGGTGAGCCTGGGCGAGGTGTGCGAATTGCGCCAGCGCGATGGCACGCTGTTGCAGCGCGCCGAAGTGGTGGGCTTCAGCCGCCATCTGGCGTTGCTGGCTCCGTTTGGCGAACTGGTGGGATTGTCGCGCGACACGCGCGTGATTGGGTCCGGGCGCCCATTGGCGGTGCCGGTTGGGCCGGCATTGCTGGGACGCGTGCTTGATGGCCTGGGTGAGCCGGCCGATGGCCAGGGACCGGTTGCCGGCGAAGGCTGGGTACCGATCCAGGCGCAGGCGCCGGATCCGATGCGCCGGCGCCTGATCGAACAGCCGATGCCGACCGGTGTGCGTATCGTCGATGGCCTGATGACGCTGGGCGAAGGCCAGCGGATGGGCATTTTCGCCGCAGCCGGCGTCGGCAAGAGCACCTTGATGGGAATGTTCGCGCGCGGCACGCAGTGCGACGTCAACGTGATCGTGTTGATCGGCGAACGCGGGCGTGAAGTGCGTGAGTTCATCGAGATGATTCTTGGCCAGGACGGTCTGGCGCGCAGCGTGGTGGTGTGCGCCACCTCCGACCGCTCATCCATCGAGCGTGCCAAGGCGGCCTACGTCGGCACCGCCATCGCCGAATATTTTCGTGACATAGGCATGCGTGTCTTGCTGATGATGGATTCGCTGACGCGCTTTGCCCGCGCGCAACGCGAGATCGGTCTTGCCGCCGGCGAGCCGCCCACGCGTCGCGGCTTCCCGCCGTCGGTGTTTGCCGAACTGCCGCGCCTGCTCGAACGTGCCGGCATGGGCGAGAACGGCTCGATCACCGCTTTCTATACCGTGCTGGCCGAGGACGACACCGGCAGCGATCCAATCGCCGAAGAAGTGCGAGGCATCCTGGATGGCCATTTGATTCTCTCGCGCGAAATCGCCGCCAAGAACCAGTACCCGGCCATCGATGTGCTGGGAAGCCTGAGCCGGGTAATGAGTCAGATCGTATCTGCCGAGCAACGCCAGTATGCCGGTCAGCTGCGGCGTCTGCTGGCCAAGCACAAGGAGGTCGAGACCTTGCTGCAGGTCGGCGAATATCGCCAGGGCAGCGACGCGGTCGCCGATGAGGCGATCGCCAGGATCGATGCGATCCGCGACTTCCTCAGCCAGCCCACCGACCAGCTCAGCGACTATGACGCCACCCTGGAGCAGCTCGCCGGCGTGATCGACGATGCGTGAGCATGCCGGCACCTGGGCGACGTTGCAGCAGCTGAAGGCGCGCCGCTGCGAGCGCATGCAGGCGCGCCTGAGCGACTGCAAGCATGCGCTGGAGCAATGCGAGCGCGAGCGCGCCAGTTGCAGTCGGGAAGCCGAAGCCTGCGCCACGCGCCTGGCTGCGTTCGACGCTGGCCTGGCCGACAAGACCGACGGGGGCGAGTCCATTGCTGTCGATGCCATCGTGCAGCACGCGCGCTTCCGCACAGTGCTGGAAGAGCGCGGCCACGCTGCAGGGCAGGCGCTGGTCGCGGCAACGCAAGCGCTGCAGAGCGCGCGCGACGAGGTCGCAACGGTGCAACAGGCAGCGAGCAGGCTGCAGGCGCAGGCGGATGTATATGCGGAGAAGGCCGCCAGCGCGCAACGTGCCCGGCAAGCCCAACGCGAAGCGGCCGAGGAGGAAGACGCGATCGAGGCCTTGGTCGGGTTGCGCATGCATCGTGTCACGCGCGGAGTGCAGCAATGAGTGACACCGCCACCGCGCTGCTGGCGCTGTCATCCCAGGGCGTGTCGCTGCTGGCCCTGCTGGCGCTGTGCGGTGTGCGCGTGTTCGTGATGTTCTTCGTGCTGCCGGCCACGGCGCAGGACAGTCTTCCGGGGATGGCGCGCAACGGCGTGATCTACGTGCTGAGTTCGTTCATCGCTTACGGACAGCCGGCCAATGCGCTGGCCAGGATCCAAGCCACCGGCCTGGTCGGGCTGGTATTCAAGGAAGCCTTCATCGGACTGCTGATCGGGTTTGCCGCATCAACCGTGTTCTGGGTTGCCGAAAGCGTGGGACTGCTCATCGACGATGTGTCCGGCTACAACAACGTGCAGATGACCAACCCGCTGAGCGGTGAGCAGAGCACGCCGGTCTCCACGGTGTTGATGCAGTTGGCGATTGTGACCTTCTATGCGCTGGGCGGCATGCTGATGCTGCTCGGTGCGCTGTTCGAATCGTTCCGCTGGTGGCCGCTGAGCGAGCTCACGCCGGACATGGGGGCGGTTGCCGAAGCCTTCGTCATTCAGCAGACCGACGGCATGCTGGCCGCGATCGTGAAGCTGTCCGCGCCGCTGATGCTGGTGCTGGTACTGGTGGACCTGGCCATCGGCTTTGTGGCGCGCGCCGCCGACAAGCTGGAGCCGTCGAATCTGAGTCAGCCGATCCGTGGGGTATTGGCGCTGCTGCTGCTCGCACTGCTGACCAGCGTGTTCATCGCGCAATCCGGAGACGCACTCGGCTTCCTGCATTTCCAGCAGCAGTTGCACGATGCTGCCAACGTCGGCGGCGCAGGGGGCGCATCGAATTGATCATTGTTGAGACATCAACCGCCATGTGCTGCCTACACTTGCCGCACCATCCCACGGTGCGGCCCGATGCTGTATACGCCGCACTGCGCTGCATCCGCTAGGTAATCCCCGGCCGCAGCCTGCCTGCCAGGCGCCGCCACATCGACTTCTTTCACTTGCCTCGCAGAGGGAATGCCATGGCATATGCCTGTACTCCAGTTCACTGCCATCGACGTGCGCCACTGGCCGCTGCGTTGCTGCTCGGCCTGCTGCCGTTGCTGCCGCCGCAGGCCACTGCCGCACAGGTGCCGTGGCATTCGCGCAGCTTCAACTACGTCGCCGACCACAAGGATCTCAAGGACGTGCTGCGCGACCTGTCCGCGAGCCAATCCATCACCACCTGGATTTCGCCGGAAGTGACCGGCACGCTCAGTGGCAAGTTCGAGGCCAGCCCACAGAAATTCCTCGATGATTTGTCTGCAACATTCGGCTTCGTCTGGTATTACGACGGCGCCGTGCTCAGGATCTGGGGCGCCAACGAAACCAAGAACGCAACCCTGAATCTTGGCGCCGCGTCGACGAGCGCGCTGCGCGATGCGCTGGCCCGCATGCGGCTGGACGATCCGCGCTTTCCGGTCCGTTACGACGAGGCGACGCACGTGGCGGTCGTGTCCGGCCCGCCGGGCTACGTGGATACTGTCGCCGCGATCGCCAAGCAGGTCGAACAGGGCGCGCGCCAACGCGATGCCACCGAGGTGCAGGTCTTTCAGCTGCACTACGCACAGGCGGCCGATCACAGTACCCGCATCGGCGGACAGGATGTCCAGGTGCCAGGCATGGCCAGCCTGTTGCGCAGCATGTACGGCGTGCGTGGCGCGCCCACGGCGGCGCTGCCCGGGCCGGCTGCCAATTTCGGTCGGGTGCAACCGATCGGCGGCAGCTCGTCCAATACCTTCGGCACCAACGGTCAGGGCCAGAATGGCGGCGGCAGCGGTAGCAGCGGCATCCTCGGCTTGCCCGCGTCGTGGTTCGGCGGTGGGTCATCGTCCGATCGAGTGCCGGTCAGCCCGCCCTTGCCGGGTAGTGGCACCAACGCGCCGGCCAGCGTATGGCCGGAGATGAGCCAGGCTCGCCGCGATGCGCCGGTGGCGCTAGACGCCGGCAGCGGCGGCGACCCCGCCTCCGATGCCCCGGTGATCGAAGCGGACCCGCGCACTAACGCCATTCTCATTCGCGACCGCCCGGAGCGGATGGCTGCATACGGCAGCTTGATTCAGCAGCTCGATAACCGTCCCAAGCTGCTGCAGATCGATGCGACCATCATCGAGATCCGCGATGGCGCCCTGCAGGATCTTGGCGTGGACTGGCGGTTCCACAGCCGGCGTGTCGATGTGCAGACCGGCGACGGGCGCGGCGGTCAGCTTGGCTACGATGGCGCATTGAGCGGTGCGGCAGCGGCGGGTGCCGACACTCCGTTGGGTGGCACCTTGACGGCGGTCCTGGGTGATGCGGGACGTTACCTGATGACGCGTGTGTCGGCGTTGGAGCAGACCAACAAGGCCAAGATCGTCTCCACCCCACAGGTGGCGACGCTGGACAACGTGGAAGCGGTGATGGATCACAAGCAGCAGGCATTCGTGCGGGTCAGCGGCTACGCGTCCGCAGACCTCTACAACCTGGCGGCAGGCGTGTCGCTTCGCGTGCTGCCGAGTGTGGTGCCGGGCTCGCCCAACGGACAGATGCGCCTGGATGTACGTATTGAAGACGGGCAGTTGGGCGCCAATACGGTCGATGGCATTCCCGTCATCACTTCCAGCGAGATCACCACGCAGGCGTTCGTCAACGAGGGCCAGAGCCTGCTGATCGCCGGTTATGCCTCCGATAGCGAGCAGACCGATCTGAACAAGGTGCCAGGGCTGTCCAGGATTCCATTGGTCGGCAACCTGTTCAAGCATCGCCAGCAGAGCGGGTCACGGCTGCAGCGGTTGTTCTTGCTCACTCCGCACATCGTCTCGCCCTGAAAGCTTCAGGGTGCCCTCACCCGGTCAGAACATGCAGGCTGGCGGTCGGGCCGACAGCCTGCACGCGTTGTCCATCAGGCCTGGCCGGTGACGCCAGACAGGGTGGCATTGAAACCACCACCCAGACCGCTGCCGCCCAGGCTGCTGCCAGCCAAACCGCCACCGCCCATGCAGGCACCACCCTGGTTCTGCAGCATCTGCATCACGATCAGCATCAGCATCTGCGTCAAAGAACTCAGGCCGTCCTGACCGCTCTGCGGTTGGTCGTTTCCGCTCTCCTGCTCGGGATCGCTGCCTTGACTCTGCTGTAGCAACATCATGATGAACGTGGCGAGTAGTTGATCGAGCTGTTGCTCGGAGTCAGCCGAGGACGGATGCTGACCGGAATCGGGGGGCAGCTGGGGGCCGATGCCCATCGTCTGCAGTTTGCTGGAATTCGAGAAGTTGTTTCCGATAGATGAGTTCATGGTGATTCCCGTCTCATGTGGTTGAACTGGGGACATCGCGGATTGCAGTAGAGCTGCAACGGAAAGCCCGCGATGGGGACACTGCACTGCCCCGCCCGCAAGGTAGAAGAGGCAACGGCGAGTCATCTGCGAAGACGCGAAAGCGCGCCTTTGCTTGCGAATGCCACGGTGGGAGAATGCCGAGGAATACGCCGGAACAGACTGCATTGCAGCCACGCGTGCCGTATTTTCGCTTCTGTCATGGATGTTTCGTGTGACATGCGTGCACTTGCGCAAGGCGCCGTTATGGTATTGCGATCGAGCGGGGTGTTGGATCAACTGGAAACACGTGTCCACCCCGCGCCGTTGCTGGAATCAACGACGATCAGGTGACAGATATGACAGAAGCCGTCAGGCCGTCCATGTGTCCGTCTTTGTACGACGGCTGTGTTGGGCGTCCACAGCATCGGGAAATGCTGTTCAAGATCCCGCCCGCGGGCGAGCATTGCTACGTGCTGCAGTCCGGGCAGGCAGCTGGCCTTCGGCGAGGGGTATTGATTGCGGCGGCATTGCTGTGCTTGGCGCCGCTCGCACACGCAGACTGCTTCGAGGAAGCAGCCGGCTATCAGCATGTCAATCCATGGGTGCTGCGCGCCATTGCGTGGCAGGAATCACGGGGTCGCGCAGACGCGATCCATCGCAACAGAAACGGCACGATCGATTACGGAAAGATGCAGATCAACTCGATCCATCTACGCCGTCTTTCCAGCTACGGGATCTCCAGGGACGCGTTGATGCAGCCGTGCGTCAGTGTGTATGTCGCCGCCTGGCGGCTGCGCGAGATGACCAACAAATACGGAAATACTTGGGTTGCCGTGGGCGCCTATCATTCCGAAACGCCCGCAGAGCGCGACAGGTATGCGCATGCGATCCATGCGATTCTGGCCAGGCGCGGTGTCATTGCGCAATAGCACTGCCGCCACTGACGCTGCGGCCGGGCACGCCGCTGCGCCGGCTGGGTTGACCCGGTGAAGAGCAGGCCAACGCCCCGTGCGTGACGGCAATGCGCCGCGTCAACACCGGAAATCTCAGCTGAAGTAGGAACGGTTGCAGGTGCTCGGCAGGCTCCCTTCGATCAAATCAGGTCCGGCAGCAGGTAGACCATGGCCCATCCCCGGTCGAGCGGCCGAACTGGCGCATGCGC
The DNA here is from genome assembly GCF_000454545.1 of Xanthomonas cassavae CFBP 4642. NCBI lineage: Bacteria > Pseudomonadati > Pseudomonadota > Gammaproteobacteria > Lysobacterales > Lysobacteraceae > Xanthomonas > Xanthomonas cassavae. Next base: position 4,247,827 of record NZ_CM002139.1, on the reverse strand, counting down.
TTCGTCGGCTGACCGCACGCGACAGTCGCGCTCGTGACACACGTGCGCGTCACGGCCCCGAGAGGAAGGTGGGCCGGGCGGCCTTCCGCCGCGGGAGCTGAACCATGCGCACCAACGAGAACGGCAAGCCTCGCATCGATGAGCCGGTGTCGCCCCCTGGGATGAACGCGCCCGGCAAGCGCGAAGATCCACTACAGGACGGACCTGCGCAGGACACCGAGATCGATGACGACGACAGCATCGAAGACGACAGGGACGATAAGACATAGATACCTCGGCTCCAACGCCGCTGCGACGCGCGACAGCGGGTGCTGCATGACCGATCTCATGCCGCTGATGCACGGTGCCGGCAGGGAATTGGCGATCCTGTCGTGGTGATTTACACGGCAGCACCGCAAACACAGACGTTCCGGTGGACGAGGCGGCAGTTGGACGAACTGCCGCAGCCCCGAGTCTTGCATGAGAAACCCGGTGACGTGGCGCCCGTCCCCGATCGCTTCCGGTGCCGCTGTCCGCCTACACTGGCATGCCCTGGACCGCAGCGACTGCCATGGACACCTTGCCGCCATTACCCACGATCGCACCGGGCCGGTATCGCCACTTCAAGGGCGGCCGGTACGAGGTTCTGGATGTCGTGCGCAGCAGCGAAACGCTGGAGGCGCTGGTGTTGTACCGGCCTCTCGACAGCGACGGCGGCCTGTGGGTGCGGCCGTATGCGATGTTCTTCGAGCACGTGGACGTTGACGGAGTGTTGCAGCCGCGCTTTGCACCGGTCGTGTAGGAAGGCCGGCGGCGCCATGTCCACCGTCTTCGTGGCGCGGCAGCGGTGAGGGGGGCCACGGCAGCCATCACCACGCCGGACGGGCGCTACCTCATCGTGCGCGGGCGGCTGTGGCGCACCAGCGATCCGCATCTGAGCGACGATGCGCGCGCGGCACTGGTCGCTGCGCTGATGGACGCGCGCCGTGCGGTGAAGGCAGCCAAGCGCAGCGGCGATGGGGCGCAACTGACCGCAGCACGCGGGGCAGTCGATGCTGCCAAGGTGGCCCTGGGAGAGCGCGGCCCGGTGTGGTGGAACGATGGCGCGAAGGACTTCAACCGCCATCTGGTCAAGAACACACCTTACGCTGCATGGTTTGCGGCCATCGACAAGGCTCCCTAGGGCAGCAGCCTCTGCAAAGCGTCGTGCGGGTGGACCCATCAGCAGGCCTACCCGCACTGAGATCGCCTAACTCAGCCTCGCTCAGCCCAGGTCGCAGTTGCTCGGCTGCGGCCAGGTGGTGGCGGGCAGCATCGCCTTGACCGCCGCCGGCGCGGTGATGCCGATGGTGCTGGCGCCGTAGAGGTCTTCGAGTTCGTCGATGCTGACGATGTAGCTGTCGAGCGAGCCCAGGTTGGCGCTATTGGGAATCAGCCAGCTGATGGCGCGGGTGCCGCCGCCGGGATTGGCGGTGATGATGGTCTTCCAGAAGAAATCCGGGGTGCGGATGCCGTGGCTGGAAAGGAAGTAATCGTTGCTGGTGTCGCTGTAGATCACCCCGCCATAGACCTGCACGCTGGCGATGTCGCGATAGCACTCGGCCACGTTCTCGGCGCGTACCCAGATGCCCTGATTGAAGCTGGCCACCTGCGGCACGATGTTGCTCATGAGGTTGGCGCGGCGGATGTAGGTGGCGTTGTAATCCATGTGGTTGGAGGTCACCAGATGACCGCGGTCGTAACCGGTGCGCACGCTGGCATACGATGCGGTGGACGTCTGTCCGGCGCAGCCGCTGGGCAATTCGGTATCCAGGTTGAAGCTGGACGGACGTGCCGCCGAGCCGGTGTCGGCCTGCAGCACGTATTCGTAGCGCAGCGCGGCGCGGTTGGTGCAGTCATACCGCAGCGCGTAGCCGCCCTTGTTGAGGGTGACGACCTGGGCGTTTGCGGTGGCACTGACAGCGGCAAGCAGCAGAACGATAAACAGGGTCCGTAAGCGCATGGGAGTGAATCTCCTGGGAATCAATCGGACGCACGACGCCACCGCCGACTGCGGGAGAGCAGGTCGACGCTCAGCGAACGCGCGCTGGAAGGGGACGGTTGTGCTCGCTGTCTAACGAGCACAACAGCTATCGCATGCCAATGTTGCTTATTGGTGACGTATGCGTGAGGAATGTGCGGTCGCACCATTCTTGCGATAAAAGCGTGATTTCTACCGCATATTTTCCGGTCGCGACGGGAAGGCGATAAGCATCTGGTTATGCCTTGTGCGCGGAAGCGGCGGCAGGTCACGCGTCTGCAGCCGTGCGCCGCCGCGCCGGCGGCGGACCGCCGCACCTGTGGCAGCCGGGGCTACGCCAGTAGCCGATCGACAATTGGCAAGGCCAGGAGCTGGGACGGCAGGCGTCACTGCGTGGACATCGAGGTCCGGCGCGCCAGGCCCGGCTGCCGGATCACCGGGTCGTCAATGGTGACGGTCAGCGGATACAAAAAGCCCTCCATCCGCAGGTTGAGCGGAGGGAGGGCAGTGACGCGTCTGACGCCGATCGGTCAATCGACTATGCAACGTCTCTTTGCAGGTGCTGCGCGCTTGCAGGCTCCAGCTGGAACAGCGAGACCAGCTGGGTCAGGGTGCTGGACTGCTTTTCCATCGCGCGTGCGGCGGCCATGGCTTCTTCCACCAGGGCGGCGTTCTGCTGGGTGGTTTCGTCCATCTGGATGACGGTCTGGTTGACCTGCTCGATGCCGGCCGACTGCTCGCTGGACGCTGCGGTGATCTGCCCCATGATGTCGGTGACACTGTTCACGCTGGCCACGATCTCGGTCATGGTGGCACCGGCCTTGTGCACCAGCGCCGAGCCTTCGGCCACCTTGCCCACCGAGGCGTCGATCAACTCCTTGATCTCCTTGGCGGCACCGGACGAGCGCTGGGCCAGGGTACGCACTTCGCTTGCCACCACCGCGAAGCCGCGGCCCTGTTCACCGGCGCGTGCGGCTTCCACCGCGGCATTCAAGGCCAGGATGTTGGTCTGAAACGCGATGCCGTCGATGACCGAGATGATCTCGGCGATCTTCTTCGACGAGGCTTCGATGCCGGTCATGGTGCCCACCACCTGGCTGACCACCTCGCCACCCCTGGACGCCACGCCGGCGGCGTTGCGTGCCAGTTCGTTGGCCTGATGCGCGTGTTCGGCGTTCTGCCTGACGGTGGAAGTGAGTTCTTCCATCGAGGCAGCGGTTTCTTCCAGGTTGGCGGCCTGCTGCTCGGTACGCCGCGACAGATCCTGATTGCCCGCGGCAATCTCGCCGGCAGCAGTATCGATCTCTGCCGACGAATGCTGGATGCGCCCGACGATATCGGTCAGGCGTTCCACCGTGGTGTTGGCGTCGTCGCGCATGCGCGCGAATACGCCGGCGAAGTTGCCCTGCATGCGCGTGGTCAGGTCGCCGCCGGCAATGGCCCGCAGCACCCGCGACAATTCGCCCAGGCTCTTGTCCGAGGTGCTCATCAAGTGATTGAGGTCGATCACGATCTGGCGGAAATCGTGCTCGAAGGCGGTTTCGTCGCCACGTGCGCTGAAGTCGCCGGCAGCCGCGGCGGCGGCCAGACGCTTGATCTCGCCGTTGATCGACAGCAGGCTGGCGCGCACATCGTTGATCGACTGACTGATCACCGCCTTCTCGCCCGGCAACGCCTCCAGCTGCTGGGACAGATCGCCAGCGGCATAGCGTTCGGTCAGTGCCACGATCTGCATGGTGACCGCGATATGGCTGGACACCAGCAGGTTGCTGGCGCGCACCATGGTGCCGAATTCGCCGGGGAATTCCTGCTCGGCAATCCGGTGGCTGACGATGCCGGCCTCGTGCTTGTGGCCCATTTCCGTCTGCGCCTGAATCACCCGGCGCAGCTGGCGCTGCATGCTGTCCATGGCCTGCAGCAGCTGGCCGACTTCATCGTTGCGGTCGATCGAGATCGTGTTGTCCAACTTGCCCGAGGACACCGCATGCGCGATGCCCACCGCACGGTTGAGTGGCTGGGTGATGGCACGGGCGACGATCCAGCCAAACCCGATACACACCACCGCGCCGACCAGGCCCAGCACCAGGCCACCGATACTGGCCGTCACCGAACTGTCCACCGCCTCCTGCACCGTCCCGCGAAAGCGCGCATCGGCGCGCTTCTGCATGGCGGTGAGGGTGGTGCGGTAGGTCTGCAGCGCCGGTGCCATGGCACTCATCTGCTGCGCATCGGGCTCGCGTTGCTCCACGAATGCGGCAGCCACACCATGGGCCAGGCGGTAGTAGTCGTCGAACTGCTTGCCCAGTTGGGCAAGCTCCCTGGCATTGGCCGGATCGGCCTTCTGCAGTTTCAGGTAGGACACGTGGATGTCGTCGGCCACCGGCTTGGTGGCCGCCAACATATCCGCATCGCCGGCGGCGGCCGCGCCATTGAGCCCGCTGATGAGCTTGTCCAGCGCGGCCACGTTGCGGGTCATCGCATCGAGCATCGGGAAATGCACGTCGCGTACCGCTTCCAGGCGGTCGTTGTTGCGGTGGAACACCAGCGTGCTGAAAGCGACATAGCCCGATAGGCAAATGATTGCCACCGCTGCCGGCATCAGGATTTTCCAGAACAACGGTAACGACAGAATGCGGCGCATGATGTGACTCTCGAGCAGGGGGCGGATCACGGCTTCAGGACGACCTTGACGCTGGCATCCACGGCGGCGGCACTGATGTAGCCGATCGCCCCCGGCGTGGCGGCGACCGCCTTCTTGACCGCATCGTCGCCGCTGACGCGCTTGGGACGCTGGGCCTTGCCGGTGAACATCAGCTGCGACCAGTACGACTTCAGCTGCGCCGCATCGCGCGAGGCGACCTTCTTGTAGAACTCATCGCGCGTGGCGGCGCCTTCTTCCTGGTTGATCGGCACCGCAGCGCCGCCGCCGGGCAGGCTGTTGGACTTGGCCAGGAAGATCTGCGACACCTGCGCCGCGCTCAGGCTGTCCGGCCCGCCCTTGGCCGCCATCACCACCACCACATCGGCACTGGCCGAGAACGCCACACTCGACAACACGGCAAGCGCGCAGCCTGCCAGAGACTTGGAAAGATTCATGGGGGCTCTCTTAGAACACGAAGTCGACGGACGCCGACAGCAGGTTGTAGCTGCCGCCCGGAAGGAAGCCCGGCTGGATGTTGTTCAACGACCCGAACGAGCCGGCGTTGTTGTTGATGTGGCTGGCCTGCAGCTTGACGGCCATGCTTTCGCGCACGTCCCAGCGCAACGAGGCGGTGAAGCTGTGACGGCCGCTTTCGGCCTGTGCCACGGCGCGGCGCATCACGCCGACCGGGTCCTGGCCCGCAGTGACGGTGGGGCCCTTGCGGTCGACGTTGGCGTAGGTGATCGACGGAGTCAGCGTGCCGAAGCGGCCACCGACGCTCAGATACCCGGCAGTGGTCTTGCCGTTGAGCGAAGGCGAGTAATCGGCCTGGATCACTTCGCTGCGCAGGAACCAGGTGCCCGGGTCATAGGCCTAGCCAACGCTGGCGAAGCTGCCGTCCACGCCATAGGTGGAAATGCGGTCGGCCAGTGCCGGATTGATGCGCTGGTAGACCGAGAACAGGCGCTCCAGCTGCGGCGTGTCGAAATCGGTGGTGCCCACGATGTAGGCAGCGCGGAAGGTGGACGCGCCCGACTCCAGGCCCAGGGCCAGCCCGCGCATGGCGTACACGTCGGCCTTCTTGGAATTGATGCGGCCGTAGAAGCCCTGCACGCTGACCACGCTTTCGCCGGCATTGATGGTGTACACGCCTTCGATGCCGTCCATCGGCAACAGGTAGTTATAGACCTCGTACGGCGGGCGCACCCATGGGGTGGCATAGCCCACGCGCTGGTACTCGGAAAGCATGTACAGCGGTGCGGTGATGCGGCCCAGACGGGCAGCGAACTGCGGGCCAAACTGGTACTTGACGTGTGCCAGGGTCACCTTCGGATCGTAATCGCCGCGCTCGGCGTATTCGCTGGTCACCTGCAGTACGCCGGTGAACTTGTCGGTGAAGTTAGCATTGACCTGGCCGGCGATCCGCGAGTCCGGGCGGGCCGAGGTGGAGTGGCTGGCACCGGCGCCTTCCACGGTCTGGATGTCGGGCGTGAAGTCGGCCTGATCTTCGGTCGAATGCACCACGCCCAGCGTGCCGAAGCCGCTGAAGGTGAACATGGACTCCTCCTGCGCGTAGGCGCAGGTCGACGCGGCCAGGGCAATCGCGCCACTGAGCAGTTTGACGGTCAATTTCATTGCAATCTCGGCTGAAGAGTGACGGACGTGACGTCGTGGACGCACACGGCATAACAGGGATGAGCGTCTCGGCGCTCATGTCACCGGTAGCGGCCGCCTGCCGACTTGCTTTAGCGAGGTTTTTTACAGCGCCACTGAGCCATTAAGACTGGTGAAAAGATCCAGAAATGAACGATGGTTGGCTGCTATCGCTGCGATGGGGGGTCTTGAATGGCGCTCTCGAAGGGTGATCCGGACGTTGTTGTCCAAGCCTTGAGGTACCTGCTCGCCAACGCCTGTGCGGCGCTGACATGCGTCTTGCCGCGTTTGCCCAATCGCCGCCGGGCTGTCGAAATGGATTGCGTCCGTTGGCGGGGACGGCAACAACCGTAGCGCCACGCACGGGCGCCCCGCACGTGGCGAGCATTGGACGCCGCCCGATGAGCGCCCCTGGCTATCTGCCGCCCGGGGCGCCGTGCAGTGCGATCACCGGTCGGCCTTGGGCAATTTGACGATCACCTTGATCTCGAAACGGAAGCCGGCCAGCCAGGTCACGCCCACGGCGGTCACGGTGGGGTAGGGCGCCGGGCCCCAGTAATTGGCCCAGCGCTCCCAGGCAGCGTCGAAGACCACCTCGGGGTTGACCATGAACAAGGTGACATCCACCACGTCCTGCGTGGTGCAGCCGGCGGCGCTGAGCACGGCATCGAGATTGTCGAACGCCCGCGCGATCTCGGCATCCAGGTCCGGCTCGGGTGAACCGTCCTCGCGGCTGCCGACCTGACCGGCAACGAACATCAAGCCATCGGCACGCACCGCCGGCGAATACCGGTGGCGCTCGTACAACGCATGGCGGCCCTGCGGAAACACAACGTCACGTATTGCCATGGAGCTCTCCTTGGACGACATAAAGAACGGAGCCCCACCCTAAACGCCTGCAGGCGCGCGATAAATGCGCGGTCTCAACCAACACTGTTTGTAGAATCCAAACAATCTTGGCGTGCAGGAGTGACGATGGACCGGTTCGACGCGATGCAGGCATTTGCACGTGTGGTTGAGGCCGGCAGTTTCACCAAGGCCGCCGACACCTTGCAGATGAGCCGCGCCAGCGTCACCCAACTGGTGCAGCAGCTGGAGGCGCGCCTGCGGGTGACCTTGCTCAACCGCACGACCCGTCGTGTGGCGGTCACTGCCGACGGCGTGGCCTACTACGAGCGCGTAGTGCGGTTGCTGGCCGACATGGACGATGCGGAAACCAGCCTGTCCGACGCCTCGCGCGTTCCACGCGGGCGGCTGCGGGTGGATGTGCCCAGTCCGCTGGCGCGTTTGATCCTGATGCCGGACGTACCGGCCTTCCATGCGCGTTATCCGGATATCCAACTGGACATGGGCGTTAGCGATCGGACCGTGGATGTCATCGGGAAAAACGTGGATTGTGTGGTGCGCGGTGGGCCGATCACCGATCAGTCGCTGGTGGCGCGCAAGGTGGCAGAGCTACAGGCCGGCATCTACGCCGCGCCCCGTTATCTGCAGCAATGCGGGGTGCCCGAGCATCCGCACGGGCTGGAAGACAGCCATCACCGCAGCGTCGGCTTCATGCGTGCGGCAGCCGGAAAGACCCTGGTTCCGGTGCTGCATCGGGCGCAGGAGACCGTGCAGATGCACGTGCGCCATGTGGTGGCCACCGACGACGGCAATGCCTACCTGGCCGCCGGTCTGGCCGGGATGGGGCTGTTGTGGCTTCCCACTTACATGGCGGCCGAGCAGTTGGCCAGCGGCGATCTTGTCGCCATCTTCCCGGACTGGCAGGTGGACCCGATGCCGTTGTATGTGGCGTTTCCGCCGAATCGGCATGTCAGCGTCAAGGTGCGCGTCTTCATCGACTGGGTCGCTGCCCTGATGCAGCAGCATGCGCCGCTGTCTGGATACCGGAGCTGATGCCAGCGCCGATGCGAGAGCGGCATGACTGCGTCTGTCATGCAGGAGTCCACGCCGATGGCGGGCCGTTACTGGCCTACCGCGTTTGCAGTTCGCTGCGCGCCTGTATCACCGCAGATTCGCGCAGGGCCGGTCTGTGGCTCGCCATACGATTGCGTTGCAGCGCAGGTGCAAGCGCAATTTCGCTCAGGCGCCGATACCCAGGCACAGGTATTTCAGCTCGGTGTAGTCCTCGATGCCATGGCGCGAGCCCTCACGTCCCTGGCCGGACTGCTTGATGCCGCCAAATGGCGCTGCCGCACTGGAAATCAGGCCCTCGTTGATGCCGACCATGCCGTACTCCAGCGATTCGGCCATGCGCCATGCACGGCCGAGGTCGCGGGTATACACATAGGCGGCCAGACCGAATTCGGTGTCGTTGGCCAGCGCAATGGCATCGGCTTCGGTATCGAAGCGGAACACCGGTGCCAGCGGGCCGAAGGTTTCTTCGCGCGCCACCTGCATCTGCGCCTTTACCCCACCCAGGACGGTGGGCTCGAAGAAGCTGCCACCCAGCGCATGCGGGCTGCCACCGGTGAGCACGGTGGCGCCCGCGGTCACTGCATCGGCGATATGCGCCTGCACCTTGGCGACCGCAGCGGCATTGATCAGCGGACCCTGCTGGGCGGTTGGGTCGCTGGCCGGGGCTACTTTCAACGCCCGCACCACCGCCACCAGGCGCGTGGTGAATGCCTCATAGATGCCGGCCTGGATCAACAGGCGATTGGTGCAGACGCAGGTTTGCCCGCTATTGCGGAATTTGGAATCGACCGCTCCCTGCACTGCCGCCTCCAGATCCGCATCGTCGAACACGATGAATGGTGCGTTGCCGCCCAGCTCCAGGCTGAGCTTTTTGACCGTGGGTGCGCACTGCTGCATCAGCTGGCGCCCGATGCCGGTGGAACCGGTGAACGAAAGCTTACGCACCAGCGGGCTCGCCGTCAGCACGCCGCCGATGGCGCGCGCATCGGTGCCGGTCACTACATTCAACACGCCGGCCGGTAGGCCTGCGCGTGCGCCCAGTTCAGCCAGTGCCAGTGCAGACAGCAGCGTTTCGGAAGCGGGTTTCAGCACCACGGTGCATCCGGCGGCCAAGGCCGGGCCTACCTTGCGGGTCACCATGGCATGGGGGAAATTCCACGGCGTGATCGCCGCCACCACGCCGACTGGCTGGCGCAGGACGATCAGGCGGCGGCCGCGCCTGTCAGACGGGATTACCTCGCCATACACGCGCCGGGCTTCTTCCGCGAACCACTCGATGAAGCTGGCGCCATATGCGATCTCGGCGCGGCTTTCATCCAGCGGCTTGCCTTGTTCCCAGCTCAGCAGATGCGCCAGATCGTCCTGTTGCTGCAGGATCGGTTCAAACCAGGACGAGGTCTGGGGGAGCGATCCCAATGCAACCGCCAGCAGCAGCATCGCCCCGTTCGGCAAGGTGCAGGAGGTCGCTGGAGGCGTCCTGTTCAACGGAGAAATGGGCTGGAGCAGTGGGTGCGATCATGCGCAGTGGGCGATCATGGGCTGCCGCCGGGTGGTCGAAGAGGGCGCTCCGCCGGTCTACAGCTTCGCAGTGCTGCCACGCAGCGACTACGTGATACGCGACGACTGGCATGCGGCCGGCATGCGCGGCACCGGCACCAGAACCCTGGTGGTGACCGATGCTTTCGTCCCGGAGCACAGGATCCAAACCGCCAAGGACATGATGGAAGGGCGGTCGGCCGGCTTCGGGTTGTACCCGGACAGCAAGATCTTCTATTCGCCGTATCGCCCGTATTTCGCGGTTGGCTTTGCCGCGGTCAGTCTGGGCGTTGCCGAACGCATGCTGGAAGTGTTTCGCGAGAAGACGCGCACCCGAGTGCGCGCCTACACCGGCGCAGCGGTGGGCGCGGAAACCCCGCCCTGATGCGGCTGGCTGAATCCACCCACCAGATTGGTGCGGCACGCGCGGTTCTGGAGAAAACCTGGCATGCGCATGCCGAGCACTCGGCTCAGCAGCGTTATCCGGACCGGGCCACGCTGGCACATTGGCGAACCAATCAGGGATTTGCGGTCAAGAGCTGCATCCAGGCGGTCGATCGTCTGTTCGAAGCGGCCGGCGGCATGGCCTGGTTCGATCACAGCGAGATGCAGCGGTTGTTCCGCGATGCGCACATGACCGGTGCGCACGCCTACACCGATTACGACGTCTGCAAGCAGATCCTCGGCCGTGAGCTGATGGGGCTGGATCCCGATCCGAGCATGTCTTGAGCGAGAGAACGCATGAACCAGCATGGCGTGGCAGCGCCCGGTGCAGCAGGTGCATCGGACGCCTTCGATTTCCTGGCATTTCGGCGTGCCCTGGGAAATTTCGCGACCGGAGTAGCGGTAATGACCGCCGCCCACGGCGTGCAGCGGGTCGGGGTCACGGCCAATAGCTTCAACTCGCTGTCGCTGTCGCCGCCCTTGGTACTGTGGTCGATCCGCAAGGACTCGGCCAGCTACCCGGTGTTCGCGTCGGCCGAGCATTTTGCGGTCAATATCCTGGCTGCCGACCAGATCGAGCTTTCAAACCGCTTCGCACGTTCCAGTGATGATCGCTTCGATGGCGTGGCGCTGGAGCTGGCGGATTGCGGTACGCCGATGTTGCTGCATTGCGCGGCGCGATTTCGCTGCGCAATGCATCAGGTGATCGACGGCGGCGACCATTGGCTGCTGATTGGCCGGGTGGTGGCATTCGAGGATTTCGGCCGCGCGCCGCTGGTATATCACCAGGGGGCGTACTCATCGCTGTTGGCACACCCGCGCGATACCCACGCGCAGCAGGACGGCGCGCCGGCTGCCGGCGATGGACGGCTGCAGGAGAGCCTGTTCTACCTGATGACACAGGCAGTACGGCAGTACGGCGGTACGCGGCTGATTACCAGCCGCGTCAGCTGGCATCGGGGTTTCATACCAACGAAGCGCGTGTGCTGCTGGCGTTGCTGGATCGCGCGTTGGATACCCGAGCACTATTGGCGCTGACATCGGTGCCGGCCGATGAAATTGCATTGGTCCTGGATACGCTGCGACATAAGGGGCTGCTGGTGTCCGACGCCGGTAGCGGCGTGCATGCGCTTACCGATCGGGGCGTGGGCGATGCGGCGGCGCTATGGAACGTGGCGATGGCGCAGCAGCAGCGCGTCTTCGGTGCGCTGTCGGAGCCGGCAGTGCGACATTTCCGAGATGTGCTCACCGCGCTTTGTCAGCTCGACGCATGTTGAAGGTGCATGCATGGCAATCTGGATTGGTGATGGCGGCAACGGCGTGATGGGCGTGACCACGGTGATGCCCTCTGCGTCGTTCTCCGGCGTGTTCCATCCCGGCGTGTTCCATCTTAGCTGCGCCGCGTTGCCGTGCCGTTGCGGCTGCGCTTCCTTGCCGGCGTGCCGATCGGCGTCGCGGTTTCATCGGCCAGCGCGCCGCCGGTATGCATCTGTTCCAGCCAGGACAAGGCGTCCACATACCCGAGGAAATGCTGCAGATATCCCGGCGAGCGTTCGCGCATCAGGCTGATGCAGCGATGCACCAGTACGCTGGAATTGAGCGGGCCGGCGTCCTTGGGCGCGTCCTGCAGCGATTGCCGCACCTGGCTGGCGGTGCGCACGGTGGTCCAGGTGCGCCGGAAGTCCTCCAGTGCCGGCAGCTCGGGAAACTGCAGTGCATCGGCGGCAGCGGTCTTGCGGCTGTCCACTTCCATCAGCGCCGCGTGGCCGGCGAGCTGGTCGCGCAGCGCACCCAGCCGGCTGCGTTGGGGCGCAGGCGGGAAGGCGCGGGATGTCGCGCGCGCGGCGGCCTGCTTGATCACGGCGGCGTACTGATCGACCAGCGCGGCGAGCTTGTCTTCCAGCACCGCACGCACCGCCGCTTCGGCCTGGGCCTGGGCGCGCGCTGCCAGCGTCTGCATCAGGTGGAAGCGCACCGGATCCACCTGGCCGGCACCTTCGGCGTGCCAGCGTTGCAGGCGCGCGCGCGCGGATGCTGCCTGCCTGCTCATCGTGGCGCTGCGGCCGGTGCAGGCGCGTCGTGGCGCTTGGGGGATGGACGCGCGATCGGTGCGATCTCCACCCGGCGGTTCTTGGCCCGGCGCGCTTCGTCGGCGTTGGAATCCACCGGTTGCTGTGAACCGAAGGCGGCAGCGAACACCGAGGCGGCGGGGACGCCTTCAGCGATCAACGCGCGGGTCACGGTCAGCGCGCGTTGCGCGGACAGCTCCCAGTTGTCGGCGTAGCGGCGATTGCCGCCCAGCACCGGGCGGTCGTCGGTGAATCCGCTCACCATCAGGATCTCCTCGCGCGCGGCCAGGTAGTGCGCCAGCGGCGCAGCCAACGACTTCAACACCTCGCGGCCTTCCGGCTGCAGTTCGTCTGAGTTGAAGGCGAACAGCACATTGCCGCGGATGCCGATGCGGCCATCGACCAGGGTCACGCGGCCGGCTGCCAGCGGCGCGGCCAGCGCCTGCTCCAGCGTCTTGCGGCGCTGCGCCTCGGCCTGCTGCTGCTTGACCGCCTCGTCCAGGCGGCTGGACAGCTGCAGCTGCACGCCGATCACGCCGACCAGGATCAAGACGAAGGCGCCCAGCAGTACCGACATCAGGTCGCCGAACGCGGCCCAGATCGGGGTGCCCGATTCGCCGTCGATGTCGATCTCGTCGCTCATGCCGGCTCCGCGGCGCCGTCATCGCCGCGGCCACGGTCGAGCTGGCGCAGTTCTTCGATGATCTGCTTCTGCGACAGCATGCTCAGGTCCACCACCTCGCGCGCCTGCGCCACGTAATAGGCCAGTTGATCGTCGCTGCGTGTCAGCGAAGCATCCAGTGCATTGGCGACGTGCTGCAAGCGTTCGTTGAGTTCGCCGGTGGCGCTGCTGAACAGGTGTACCGCCATGCCGAAGGCCTCGCCCAGGCTGGCCACTTCCACCGCGCTGCCGCTGACATGCGCAGCCACCGCGCCGAGCTTGCTGGTTTCGCTGCCGATCTGGTCGGTTAGCTGGTTACCCACGCGCTGCAGCAGATCGGCCGAGGTGGTCACCAGCGCATCCACCGCGTCGCGTTGTTCGGTGGAGGCGTGATTGACCGCGTTGAGCAAGGTATCCAACGTGGCCAGCAGGCGGCTGCGTTCTTCCAGCATGGCGGTGTCGCGCACCATGCTCTCGGACAGGCTCTGGCGCAGTTCGGCCACCACGTCGGCGGCGGCCCTGGGCGCTTCGGAGGCAATCTGCATCAGGCGCGAGACTTCGCTGATGGTGGCGCTGGCCTGCGCCTGTGCCTGCGTGGACAACTCGCTCGCCGTGCTGGCCAGGGTGTCGCAGATGGTCTGCTGCTGCTGCGCCACGCGCGCGCCGGTCTGTTCCCACTGGCTGCCCAGCGCCGCGCTCATGCTGGTGAAGCGTTCGCTCCACAGCGCCAGGCGCTGGGTGTCGCGTGCCTCCAGGGCGGCCTGCAACTCGCCATGCGACTGCTGCAGGCTGCTGACCAGGGCGGCCGCCTGCGTCTCAAAACTGGCACTTGCCGCAGCCAGTGCGCGCTGATGCTCGTTCGCCAATGCCGCGCCGGCCTGCTGCTGCTGCGCCAGTGCCTGCGTCCAGGCAGTGGTCGCCTCGTTGCTGGACTGGTCCAGGCGCGCGGACACCGCATCGACCAGTGCGCTGGAGCGTGCATCGAAGGTGCTGGCGAATGCGGTCAGGCTGCGCTGCAGGTCCTGGATGAGTACGTGGTTGGCACGCTGCTGTTCGGCGACCGCCGAGGTCCAGCCTGCCGCGGCGGCGGCGGTGCTTGCTTCGAAGCCGGTGGTCAAGCCTTCCAGTTGCTGCTGCACGGCCTGCCGGACGCCGTCCTGCAATGCGGTGGCTTGCAGGGCCAGTTGTTCCAGCGTGGCCTGCACCTGCGTGCCGATCGATTGGGTGGCGCTGCGTTGTTCGGCCAGCAGTGCTGTCCAGTGCTCGGCGGTGGTGGCGTTGCTGCGTGCAATGCCCTGCTCGAGCGCATGCAACTGCTGTTGCACGGCCTCGCCAACGCTGTCCTGCAGCGCGGCGCTGCGTTGGTCGGCCTGCGCCAGGGCCGCTTGCACCTGTTCGCCGAGCCCATGCTGCGTGCGCTCCTGCGCAGCCAGTGCGGCCTGCCAGTGCTCGGCCGCGGTGCGCGCGCTGTCTTCAAAGCCGGTGCTGAGCCCGAGCAATTGCTGTTGCACGGCCGTGCCCACACCCTCCTGCAACGCGATGGTCTGCAGGGTGATCTGCTCCAGCGTGGCCTGCACCTGTGCGTTGAGGGCAGCTTGCGCCTGCTGCTGTGCGGCCAGCGCGCTGGCCCAGTGCGTGGCGGCACTGCCGGCACTGCGTTCGAAGCCGCTGCTGATGCCGTCCAGTTGCTGCTGCACCGCCTGGGTCAGCCGCTCGTGCAAGGTGGCGGTGTCGCGCGCGATGCTGGCCATGGTGGCGTCCATCGCCGGCTGCAGGGCCGCGCCGACCGCGCGTGCGCTAGCGGCGACGCCGGCCTGCAACGACTGCTCCATCGAGGTGGCCAGCCGCGCATATGCCGCCTCGGTCCTGCTGTGGAATTCGGCCTGCTGCCTGGCCAGGCGCTCGTCTGCGGCGATGCTTTGCTGCTCGATGCTGGTCATCAACGCCTGCAGCCGATCGATCAGCGCGGGCATCAGGGCACTTTGTTGCTGCTGCAGCTTGAACACTTCGCCACGCTGATGCGCTTCCGAATGCGGATGCAATTCGGCCGCGATCTTCAGGTCCAGCCGCTGTACCGCCTGCAGGCGCTCGCGCCGGCACAGCGCCGACAACAGGCCGAGCATGGCCGAGGTGGCAACGCCGGCGATGGACGTCCCGAAGGCGAAGGCCAGGCCTTCCACCGGGGCGGCCAACGAGCCGCGAATGGCCTGCAGGTCGGTAGCGCTCTGCAGCGCAACGCCGGTGCCCTTGAGCGTGGCCATCATGCCGAGCAGGGTGCCGAGCATACCGAGCAACACCAGCAGACCCACCAGGTACGGCGTGAGCACCGGCGCCGGCAAGGCCACGCGTGCGCCCTGGATGCGCAGGCGCACCGCATTGCGCAGGCTGGGGTGCAGTTGCTGCAGCCACGCATCCAGCGCGGTGGGGGCCGTGGTCACCCCGGCGAGCGCGGTGTCCAGCGTGGTCGTGGCCTGGCGATAGCGGTACAGCTCCACTGCGCCGGCCACGTAGCAGGCGCCGATCACCGCCGCAACGCAGGCACCCAGCGGGTTGGAACCCAGATAGCCGAGACCGACCCAGCAAACCGCCAGCAGGCCGATGAGAAACACACACACGTGTACGAGAGTTCTGAACATGACGTCCCAGTTAGCGGGTACGAAGCGCTGCAAGCAGGCCTTCGATCGGGTGAAAACGAACATCCAGTTCGGCGAGCAACACGCTCTGCATGTCCATGCGAAAGATATCCAGCCAGCCATCGGACACCGCGCGTGGCGCGGCCTCGCTGCCGGCTGCTGAGCCAGGCGCATGCGCGGCGTCGCGCAGGCGTTCGAAATGCGTCCCGAGCAGGCCCGGCACGGTGTTCAACAAGGTCTGTTCGCGGGGACTCAAGGTCAGCTCCATCACCGCGTCCACTTCGGCCAGCCGTGCCATGTCGGCCGACACCAGTACCAGCAGGTCGCGCAGCCGTCCGCGCAGGTCGCCGGTGGCGGTACGCATGCCGCGTTGCATGGCCAGATAGTGCTGCCGGAACGGGGCGTAGTCGGGCGGCGCGGGCGCTTCCTGCGATGCGGCAGCGCTGCGCGTGTCGGCCCGCAGCCGAGCGACCAACGCATCCAGATCGGCCACGCTGCTGGTGGCCAGACCCGCACGCACGCGTGCGCACGCGTGCGCATCCAGTGGGCGTGGCTCAGGCAGGTCAGCGGTGGCGGGCAGCTTGCCGTCCAGCGCCTTGGAGACGGCCACCGCGCGCGTCCAGTCGATCCACTGGCTCAGCCGGTCGGCAAGCGCATGGTGGGACTGGGCGACGCGGGCGTCGCTCAGGCGTGCCAGCAGGCGAATGAACGCCGGGCCCGAGAAGGGCGCCCGTGGAGCAGCTTTCGCCATTGTTCCGGTCAAAGACTGCGCATTTTACACGGGAATGTGCGCCGTTCGGTGCTTTGCGCCGCCGTTGCGAGCAGCTCTGGCCGGCCTGGGCTGGCGGCATTCAGGCGGCCTGGTGTGGGCATGCGCGGGGCGATCGCGGCCCGGCAGGGGCGGCTTTCCAGGCAAGAAGCGGGCATCGCGCGGCGTAGTGGAACCGGTGCGGTCAGGCAGGCAGCCGCCTGGGACGCCGTGGCGAGTGGACGTATAGAGCTGGTCGGGCGGTGCCAGCCAGCTGCTTTGAGTGAACGACCAAGGGATCGCTCAAGCCGTACTGGCGTAGGAGTGGCAAATGTGGAGTGCCCCGCCGCAGACCATCGCTGGTGTCAGCGAATAACGCTACGCACCCCTAACCAATTCAGGTTCATGGCGGCTGTTGCACCACTGTCGCGGTTTTGTAAGCTGAACAGGTATAAGCTGCGGGCCGGGGAATCCCCAACGAGGTAACGCAATGGACCACTCCGACATGCAAGTGTCCGATCTGCTGGTCTTGGAGCTGCAAGGATTCCACGATGCTTATGGCCGTGGACCGGACTTCTGGGACGCGTATCAACGCATCATGGGCATCGCGGCGCAAGCCGGCGGCAACATGATCAACCTGGCCAATGAGATGGCCTCACTGGCACAACGGCTCGGCGCGATCGACCGCGCACAGCTGCTGTAACTGGCGCTGCGCACCTGCTGGCGTGCCGCTGCTGGCGGCGGCCAGCTGCAGCGCGCCAGGGAGGTACGCGCACTGCACGCTCGCCAACGCATGGCTGCCACGTCGTGCGGCGCAGAGGCGGGTGGCGTCTTATTCGGTTTCGGCGGCGGGTTTTGCAGCAACCGCAGTGGCAACGCCTTCGGCGCCACGCTTCTTGTCACGGCGTAATGGTGTGTCGCCCAGGCGTTCGATCGCACCGCCGGATTGCTGAAACGCTTGCAGGTCGGCGGCCAGGCGCTGTTCGGACAGACGCGGCTTGCCCGGCTGGTTGCTCACGGTCATCGACTGGCGGCGGGAAGTGTTCATCGCGAATCCTCATGCGTTGTACAGCGTCAAGGGAATGCCCCGCCGACGTTGATCGTCGTAGGTAGCACGCACGTCGCGGCAATACGGGCCGGACATGACGAAACGCCGGCAGATCGCCGGCCGCGTGTCGTAGATCGAGCAACACATGCGTGCCGCATCGATGGCCACGCACCAGCCTTCCGCGTCGCGCGCCATCACGTGCCAGCCTTCCGGCGTCACGCTGGTCAGATGGTGTGGGATGCGGTCGGATGGATCGACCATAACAGTGAGCCGGCAACAGACGGCGTCGCAGCGTTCGCAGAGAGTCTTGATGGAAAAGGCCAGGTAGAGTGAGGGCACCCCGGAGCCCGGGTGCCTCTGCACCATACACCCTGGGTGAGCATGGATGTGAATCGGCGCTGGCGCTACTACTTGCTCACACGTGCAGCTGCGTTGCATTTGCCCTTGCGTCATTGCGATGTGCAGCACGTCCTACGATGGTGGTCGCTGTAGCGCGTGCATGGCCGCTCATGCAGATTCGATTGGCGCGCAATCGGCTGATGCTTGCAGCACGCGATGTGCCGGCGATCAGGAAAGCAACTGTTGAAGTGCATACCTGTATGCGGTGGCCTTGTCGTACGATGCGAAGGCAGGATTCACCTCTGCCATCGCTTGTACGCCGTAGCGTGTGGTGCATCAACACGGATCAGGAGATTGGCATGGCCACGCATCGCATCGACGGCCGCGTATCGCACAGCGCGCAAGAGGAAATCCAGGACGATCGCGCCAAGCAGGACGCATTGCAGGACGAGGCGGTGGAAGAAACGTTTCCCGCCAGCGATCCTGTATCGCCGTTCGTACCCGCGAAACCGCTGGACTGATGACCAAGATGCGTCCAGCGATATCGCGACCGCGGCGACGGTTGCAGTGGGGCAGCGGGTGGCGACAATGCCAGCTGCATCTCGCTTGCGCAATCGGAGTCCCGCCCACGGTCGGCCACTGCCTAGAACTGGATGCCACCATGCCAAGCATGGCAAGGCAAATCACAGCCGCTACTGCACCGACGCCACCTTGCGCGCGCGGTGCAGTAGCGACTAGCGTTACGGCGTCAGCACGACCTTGCGGCAGTCGTCCTGTTTCTTGTCGAAAAGTTCGTAACCGCGCGCAGCATCGGCCAGCGACATGCGGTGCGAAATGATGGCACTGGGTTTGAGCTCGCCATTGCCGATACGCTCCAGCAAGTATGGCATATGTTTCTGCACATGGGTCTGACCCATCTTGAAGCTCAGCCCCTTGTCGAACGCGTCGCCAAACATGAAGGCATGGATGAAGCCGGCATAGACGCCAGGCACGCTGACCACGCCACAGCGCCGGGTGGCTGCAATGCACTGGCGGATGGCGACGCCGCTGCTGCCTTCCAGTTTCAGGCTGGTCAGCGCGGTCTCGAGTGTGCTGCCTTCTGCTTCGAACCCGACCGCCTCGATGCTGACATCCACGCCACGGCCATCGGTCTGCGAGACGATCACATCGGCCGGGTCGTCGATCTGGTCGAAGTTGATGGGGATCACGCCATACGCCTTGGACGCGAAATCCAGCCGGTACGTGTGGCGGTCGACCATGAAGATGCGCTCCGCGCCCAGCATCCTGCAGCATGCCGCAGCCATCAGGCCGACCGGGCCCGCGCCGAAGATAGCCACCGTGGACCCCTGCCTGACGCCCCCATCGATCACCGCCTGGTATCCGGTTGGCAGGATGTCGGACAGGAACAGCACCTGCTCGTCGTGCAGTGCGTCGGGCACTACCAGCGGCCCGACATTGGCCTTGGGCACGCGGACGTACTCGGCCTGGCCGCCAGAAAGTCCGCCATACAAGTGGCTGAAGCCGAACAGGGCTGCGGGCGGGCGAATATCCTTGTGATTCAGCGCGGCGCCCTTGCCGGTATTGGTGGTTTCGCAGGCAGAGAACTCCTGCAGCATGCAGTGGAAGCACTGCCCGCAAGCCACGACGAACGGAATCACCACGCGGTCGCCGCGCTTCACTGCGGTCACGTCCGGGCCAACGTCCTCGACGATGCCCATGAATTCATGACCAAGAATGTCGCCTTGCCGCAGCTCTGGAATCTTGCCGCGATACAGATGCAGGTCCGAGCCGCAGATGGCCGTGGCGGTCACGCGCAGGATCAGGTCGTCGCGTTCGACCAGCGCCGGGTCGGGAACGGTCTCGACCCGCACGTCGTGAGAGCCGTGATAGTTGAGGGCAAGCATGGCGCACTCCAGAAAGCCGTTGCAGTCACGGCGACGGCGGCCAGTGTTGGCATCGGAGTGTTAAGCCGATCAATGCGCAGCGTGCGTGCGATGTGCATGTGGCACCACGCCGACGCCGCGTTGATGCCCAGGTCATGCCTGGATAACTCGTGCGCTCGCACCCTCAACCAACGCGCTGCTGCTACCGGCAGCGCATCCACATCCACTTCATCTCAACGCTTCAGGGCGAACAACAGGAGGCAACGATGGGACTTTTCAGACTGGTGACTGCGGGTGCGGTGGGCTACGTCGCCTACAAGGCGTGGCAGCGTCGCCAGGAGCAGCCCACCCAGGCGCCCCGCACCCAGGACGTGTTGCTGCAGGATCGCCAGGACGTCGCTGCCCGCGGTACGACGCCACCGCATGGCGACCCACTGCGGAACACAGACGGTGCATCTGCCGAACGCAATCAGGCACTTGCTGCACTAGCGATCTTCAACGAGCAGGAGCGCACCCTGGCGCAGTTGGCGGTAGTCAAGGGCGTGGACGGTCCACTGCTGGAATTCGCCCGCAAGATGGACCAGGTACACAGCGCCGCGTTGACCGACCTCAGCCGCTTTGCGCCTGATCGTACCGGCGCGCGGGCCCAGGCTGAAGCGGCCCGCTCGGAAGGTACGCGCAAACAGCTTGAGCAGTACCACGGCCAGGCGTTCCAGACCCAGTATCTGCAGGCCAGCGTCGCCAGCCACGGGCGTGCGCTCTCCCAGATCGATACGCAGCTCAGCAGCGAGCCGGGCTCCAGCGATCTTGGCAAGGAGCTGCAGCGTATGCGCGCAACGATTGCCGAGCATCTGGAGCATGCGAAGACCCTGCGCGCGAAGCAGAGCCAGCCGCACTAATGGTTGAAATACGGCGTGTCACTCGCTGTGACACGCCGTACATCGTCGCGGCGATAGGGTCGATCGGGTCGCCTGCACGCCATGACGTCTACGCCCGGTATTGGTCGATCATGTGAGGCTCCTTCTGACAGAAGCCTCGCGTATCGCACGGATTGCATTAGGATGGTGTCCAACACACACGGCCAAGTCATATCAATGACGCGGTGCTTTAATGGGACGCGGTGCTTTAATGGCAAGTGACGTCGCCAATATCGGCGCGACGCTATGGATCGCACCGGTCTCATTCGCCAGTAGGTCAATCGGATCAGCGAAAGCAGCTGCGCGTTATCCGCCGTAGAGCGCTTGATCGCGTCAAGTCTCCTCAAGAAAACGTCAGGCGCCTTTGATCACAGACGTTGCTCTGGCTCATCCCCGGCAGAGGGGTTCTGCGGCAGCCACATACCCTTTTCGACAGCCACTGGCTGTTGGCGGCAATTAAGGAGCTTCCGCGGCTCTCTTGTGCCTTGTCGAAGCGTACTGCGGCCGAAAACGCGAAGGCCCACTCCGCCATCAGAGCGAAGTGGGCCATAATGACGCGATCAACGCCACACGCCGCTTACAACGTCACTGCGCCGCCAGCAATTGTCAGCAGGGTGCCGGAGGTGTAGCTGGCGGTGTCGGCCGCCAGCATGACGTAGGCCGACGCCAGTTCCACCGGTTGGCCGGGACGCCCCATCGGTGTTTGCGCGCCGAAGTTCTGCACGGACTCTTCGTCCATGCCTGCGGGAATGAACGGTGTCCAGATTGGGCCTGGCAGCACTGCGTTGACCCTGATGTGCTTGTCGGCAAGCACGCCTGCCAGACCGATGGTCAGATTGGCCAGCGCCCCCTTGGTGGCGGCGTAGGGCAGGATATTCGGCGTCGGCTTCTTGGATTGCACCGAGGCGGTATTGATGATGGAGCCACCATCGGTCATCAGCGGCACCGACAACCGCACCAGATTAAAAACCGCGTGGACATTGGTATCGAAGGTCTTGCGCCATTCGTCCAGCGTGATGTCGTCAAAGTTCTGGTAATACGCTTGATAAGCGGCATTGTTGACCAGGATGTCCAGACCACCAAAGGCGCCGTGCACTTGGTCGATCAGCGATTGGGCCTGATGCTCATCGCTGATATCGCAGCCCACCAGCAGCGCCTTGACGCCAGCCTTTTCGATCAGTGCGCCAATCCTGGCGGCGTCTTCCTGCTCGGCGGGCAGGTAAGCAATAGCCACGTCCGCACCTTCGCGTGCATACGCGATCGCCACCGCGGCACCGATGCCGCTGTCGCCGCCGGTGATCAGTGCACGCTTGCCTTTCAACTGGCCGTGCCCGACATAGCTGTCCTCGCCATGATCCGGGCGTGGATCCATGCGCTCGGTCCGGCCGGGAAAGCTTTGTTGTTGCGGCTTGAAGGGTGGGCGCGGGTAATTGGGTACGGGCATGGGTGTCTCCTGAGGTGTGAAGCGCGGGAATGAGCTTGAGTGTGCGCATGCATACGTCAACGTCCGGGCTAGGCAATGTCGCCGGCCTGTGTGCTGCGCGCCTGGCAGCCGGCTGTCGATGCAAGCGTGATTGGTATGCGATCAATCCCTGTGTTTTTATGCCGCCGCTGCTGGTGGCGCCCGATACTGCCATTCCTGTCCGGAGGGTTTGCCATGTTCCTGCGCCGCAATGGGCTGTCGTTGTGCCTGCTCGCGCTGACCCTGTTGTTGATCTGTGCGCAGGTCTACGCCGGGTTGCATGCCTATAACCACGCACTCGCCGAACAGCGGCTGCCGACACTGCAACTGGCAGCGTATCTGCGAAGCCCGCACTTCATGTCGGCACTGTTCGAGAACTGGGAGAGCGAATTCCTGCAGATGGGCATGTACGTGCTGCTGACCGTCAGACTGCGTCAGGCGGGCTCGGCAGAGTCGCGCCCGCTCGATCCCGAAGATGCGCATGATCGGATTTGTCCAGGCACCACGCCCTGGCCGGTGCGTGCCGGCGGCTGGTGGTTGCGCCTTTACGAGCACTCGCTGGCGATCGCCTTCGGCGTGCTGTTCCTGATGAGCTTCGTGCTGCACCTGATCGGCAGCTGGCGCCTGGAACTGCTGGAGCGCACCCAGAAAGGGCTGCCACCGATCAGCGTGCTCGACCACCTCACCGACGCCGGCTTCTGGTTCGAATCGATGCAGAACTGGCAGAGCGAGTTCCTGGCAGTGTTCGCGCTGGTCGTGCTGACCATCTGGCTGCGTCAGAAGGGCTCGCCGCAGTCCAAGCCGGTGCAGGCGCCGCATTCGCAGACCGGCGGCTGAGCGATCCCCACGTGCGGCATTCACGCCATCGCGCGGCATCGTTCACTGCCGTGCAATGCGCGCCGGCCTAGCGTGGGGCACCAACAACTCAGGAGAGCGAAATGGGAAGCGAATCGAAGAAGCCGTGGGGTCCCGAATCGGACCAGCAAAAGCCGTTTACGCCACAGGAACAGCGCAACGAGCGCGCCGACTGGAAGGTGCATGACATGCCCGATGAAGATCGCGACGTCAACAAGGCCGATCCCGAGAATGACTACGAACGGCCGGATGGCTCCGAGAAGCGCTAAGGATGGCCAGGCGGCCTGAAAGCAGTCATCAGGGCAGGTGCGCGGCATGCATGAGCTCAAGCTCAAGCATGCTCCATCTGCAGCAGCTCAAAGAATGCTCCATCAGCAGTTCGCAGAGCGGCCGCGCTGGCCCGACGACTGCGAAGTGGTGGTGTCGGCCGGCTTGAAGCAGATGGCTGGCCGAGTCGGATACGCCCGCATACACGGGCGTCCTGATAATTGCAGCCGCTGGCATCTGGCCAAGCTGAGGTATACGCATGCGAACGCAACGAGGTTCCCCAGCAGCAGCTCAGCCGGCGGCGGGCCTGTTCCGAGCGGACAAGCCGGCTAAGTGATCAAGACGCGTCGCGCCCAGAATGACCGACCACTGCCCCCATGGCCAGTTCTACTCAGTGATGATGGTGATACCCGACATCGGCGGCGATCTTGCCGCGGAATACGCGATACGACCAGACGGTGTAGCCGAGCACCAGCGGCAACAACACGATCAGCCCCACCATCGGGAAGATTTGCGATGAAGGCGGTGAGGCAGCCTGCCAGATCGTAAATCTCGGCGGCACCAGATACGGCCACATGCCCAGCACCAGCCCGATAAAGCCCAGTACGAAGATCGCCAACGCCAGCAGGAAGGGCGAGGCGTCGCTGCGCGAGCTGTCGCTGCTGCGCCACAGCGCCAACGCTACCGTGGCGGTGACCAGTGGTATCGGCGACAGCCACCAGAAGTTGCCGTGTTCGAACCAGCGCGCCATCACGTGCGAGCTCAGGAACGGCAGCCAGGCGCTGACCAGGACAACAAAGGTGACCACCACACCGACCAGCGGCTTGGTCAGCTGCCGCGCAAGCGTGTGGGTGCGGCCCTCGGTCTTGAGGATGAGCCAGGTGCTGCCGAGCAGCGCATAGCCAAACACCAGCGCCGCACCGGTGAGGATGGTGAACGGGCTGAACCAGCCGAACACGCCGCCGATGTAGCGGCCATTTTCCAGCGGCATGCCCTCCACCAGCGCGCCCAGGATGATGCCTTGCGCGAATGCGGTCAGGATCGATCCGCCAATGAATGAAAGCGTCCACAGTCGCCGGGATCGATGCGCTTTGAAACGGAATTCGAACGCCACGCCGCGAAACACGAGCGCCATCACCATGAGCAGCACCGGCAGATACAGCCCCGACAGGATCACCGCATATGCCGTCGGAAAGGCGGCGAACAGGCCGGCGCCGCCGAGCACCAGCCAGGTCTCGTTGCCGTCCCAGATCGGCGCGGCCGTGTTCATCATCAGGTCCACTTCCTGCTCGTCGCGGGCGAACGGGGCCAGCATGCCCAGCCCGAGCACGAAGCCATCCAGGACCACATACATCAGCACGCCGAAGC
This sequence comes from Xanthomonas cassavae CFBP 4642, assembly GCF_000454545.1. Lineage (NCBI taxonomy): Bacteria > Pseudomonadati > Pseudomonadota > Gammaproteobacteria > Lysobacterales > Lysobacteraceae > Xanthomonas > Xanthomonas cassavae. Next base: position 4,223,384 of record NZ_CM002139.1, on the reverse strand, counting down.
CGATCACCCCGAACCACACCACCGGCAACCAGTAGCTCAGTTCCATGGTGTGTTCTCCTGTTCCAGGGAGGTAGTTGCGGCCGACAACGGGCGTGCCGGCGTATGTTCGCCACCGGCCACGTCCGGGCCATCGCGGCTGGCTTGCGGGCCGCTGCGCACCAGTTTGGTCAGATACCAGATGCCGAAACCGAACACGAAGGCGTAGCCCAGCAGATACACCAGCAGGGACACTGCAACGGTCACCGTCGATTGTTGGCCCACCGCATCGGCCGTGCGCAGCAACCCGTAGATCACCCACGGCTGGCGGCCGATCTCGGTGACGCACCAGCCGGCGACCAGGGCAATGAAGCCGGCCGGCAGCATGGCATTCCAGGCCAGCACCAGGGCCGGCGCATGCAGTCGTCCGCGCCACCACGCCAGGGCGGAAAGCCAGGCCAGCAGCAACATCGCCATGCCCAGGCCGACCATGATGCGGAATGCGAAGAAGACCGGCGCCACTGGCGGCCGCCGATCGCGCGGCACCGTGGTCAACGGCGTGATATCGCCGTCGGTGCTGTGAGTCAGGATCAGGCTGCCCAGACGCGGGATCGCCACTTCATAGTCGTTGCGTTCGGCCTCGGCATCGGGCAGTGCAAAGACCACCAGCGGCACGCCGGCACCGGCAGCGGCGCGATGCCAGTGCGCTTCCATCGCCGCCAGCTTGAGCGGCTGATGTTCGAGCGTGTTCAAGCCGTGCTGGTCACCCACCAGGATCTGGATCGGCAACACGATGGCCGCAAAGGCCACCGCCAGCCGCAACATGCGGGCAGCCACCTCCACATGCACGCCCTTGCGCAGGTAATAGGCGCCCACACCGCCGATCACGAAGCAGGTGGTGATGAACGAACCCAGCGCCATATGGACCAGGCGATACGGAAACGAGGGGTTGAAGATGATCTGTGTCCAGCTTGCCGGCTGCACGATTCCGTTGACCATGGCGTAGCCCTGCGGCGTATGCAGCCAGCTGTTGGACGACAGGATCCAGAACGTGGAGACCAGCGTGCCGATCGCCACCATGCAGGTGGCGAAGAAATGCAGCCGTTCCGAGACGCGGCCCCAACCGAACAACATCACCCCCAGGAAGCTGGCCTCCAGAAAGAACGCAGTGAGCACCTCATAGCTCAACAGCGGCCCGATCACGCTGCCGGCGATGCGGCTGAGTTCCGGCCAGTTCGCGCCGAACTGGAAAGCCATCACGATGCCGCTGACCACTCCCATGCCGAAGGAGACGGCAAAGATCCGCAGCCAGAAAAAGTACAGCCGCTTCCAGGCCTCATCGTGCGTGCGCAGCCACCGCCATTCCAGAAAGCCCAGGAAGTTCGCCAGCCCGATGGTGAAGGCGGGGAACAGCACGTGAAACGAAATGACCAAGGCGAACTGGATACGGGATAGCAGCAGCGCTTCCACGTGGATCTCCCAGGACTGAAGGCGCGTGAGCGAAGTGACGGTGGCAACCGGCTACATCGGTGCCGCTGCAGCAGGGCGGTGTCGGCAGTACCGATCATTGGATCGCGTGCGTTCGTTCGTGAGCGGCGCCGAACGCTGACCCATGCTGGCAGCGTCAAGCGTGCGCGCATGCAGCGCAGAAAAGCGTGACCCGATGCACTGGTTGACACTGCGAAGCGCTTGCGGCTGGACCGGGCGCACGCCAGACCCAGGTGTGCGCTGCATCAGCGTATCCGCGCACGTTGGCCTATGGTGATCGCAGATGCCTGACCCAGCGCAGGAACGATGCCGTGAGCGCGATGTGCAGGCGCTCCGGACATCCGGCACGTAGGCTGGAGGTGGAGCGCATATTGGCCTGACCCAACGGCAACTTGCGCTCGGCTCAATCCTCCAATCACGTACAGCCCGGTTGCGATGCGGCAGCCAAGCGACCTGATCCTTTGGCCGGTTCGCAACCGGGTGCAAGGGACAATGCCGGCCGAGTGACGCAAAACCTTGCGCTGCTTGGCGTTTCGACAGTCCCGATGCGGTTGCCGAGCCCAACCATGACGCTTGGCACTGGCAAATTGCCGGCCGGCCGTGCGTACTGCGGGCACACCTCACACGGCGAGCTCGACTAGGGGGAAGAGCGCCGTCCCGATCATCGACACGATGGTTGCGCATCCATTCTCGCGGTGACAGGCAGGCGCGGCTTCGCGCGCCCGTCACAATTCTCAACTGAACATGTACTAGTCATTGCGGACAGAAGCGCTCATGGACCGTCTTTCCTGCGCCATCATCGACGACGACGTGGAGTTCTGCGATCAGGTGGTGGAACTCGCCACCGATAGCGGATTCCGCGCCAAGGGGATTCACACCCTGGGCGAGGCCAGCCGTTGGCTGGACAGCAACTTCCCGGACCTGCTGGTGGTGGACGTCGGCCTGCCCGACGGCAGCGGCTTCGACCTGATCGAACGGCTGGACCCGGACCACACCCCGCAGATCGTGGTGGTCTCGGGCGACTATGCCTATGAGACCCAGGGGCGCGCACAACAGTTCGGCGTCAGCGAGTTCCTGACCAAGCCCTTCGCCCCGGAACGGCTGGAGCGTGTGCTCGGCGGCCTGCGCGAGGCGCAGCAGGGCAACCTGGGCATCATCGGCAATAGCGACAGCATCGCGATCCTGCGCAAGGACATCATGCGCGTGGCGCCGACCGACCTGAATGTGCTGGTGACCGGTGAGACCGGTACCGGCAAAGATCTGGTGGCGCGTGCCATCCACCGGGTGTCCGGCCGTCGGGGTCGCTTCGTGCCGGTCAATTGCGGTGCAATTCCGGAAGATCTGCTGGCCAGCCAGCTGTTCGGGCATGAGCGTGGCAGCTTCACTGGCGCCGATCGCAGGCATGCGGGATTTCTGGAACAGGCAGCCGGCGGCACGTTGTTCCTTGACGAAATCGGTGAAATGCCCAAGCGCCTGCAGGTTTACCTGCTGCGTGCGATCGAATCGCGCAGCTTCATGCGGGTGGGTGGCAACGAAGAGATTCCACTGGACGCGCGTGTCGTTGCCGCTACCCACCAGCATGTGCAGCGCGAGCAGGCGGTGTTGCGTGAGGATCTGTTCTACCGGCTCAACGAGTTCCCGATCCAGGTGCCGCCGCTGCGCGAACGCCGCGGCGATGCGCGCGTGCTGGGCCTGCGCGCCATCGACGAACTCAACATCAAGTACGGCAAGCGCAAGCTGCCGACCAAATCGTTGCTGCGCTATCTGGCCTATCACGCCTGGCCGGGCAACGTGCGCGAGCTACGCTCGTTCATCCATTATCTGCATCTGCGATCGGATGGCGATCTGCTGAGCGCGCCGGATGTGGAGCAGACCGTGCCGCAGGCCGCCGAAGACGGATTGTTGATTCCTGCCGGCTGGACCATGCGCCAGGCCGAGGATGCCATGATCGAATCGGCACTGGCACGGACGCGCTTCAACAAGAAGGCGGCCGCCCGCGAATTGGGCATCAGCGTGCGTACGTTGCATAACCGGCTCAGCGACAAGGACGCGTAGTGTCCGACGCAACGCTCGAACGACGCCAACTGCTGCATCAGCTGCGCAACCGGCTCAATGTGATGGGTTTTGCGCTGTATGCGTTGCGCAGCGACAACTCCAAGCCGTTGGAGACGCTGCGCAATGCGCATCAATCGGCCACTGCTCTGCTCAACCAGTTGGGTGAGCAGGAGCGTGCGCTGGAGCAAGGCCAGGGCACGCCGGCAGACACCGCATCCAGGGACACCATCGGCAGCTGACGGTGCTGTCGGACCCGGTGTGGATCGGCTGCGTCCTTAAGGCTTGAGCTGTGGCACCCACGCCTGTGGGAAGTGGACGCACAGCGTCCACCCAGGTCAGCGTTGGATATCGCCGGTGGTGGACCCGGCGCCCGGACCTGCGCCCAGATCCGCGCCAGTGACACGGTCCAGCTCCAGGTTGGACATCAGCCGCTGCGACATTGCTGCGACGGCCTCGGCCTGCGATGCATCGAGGTTTACCGATGCTGTCCCGTCTCCGCCATCCACGGCCGCCTGCTCATCGCGATCGGCCACCATCTCCCATTGTTCGCCGGTATTCCACGGGCCAACCGCATCGCCTTCGCCCTGCGACATGTTGTAGTACGTGTCGGTGAAGCGCGGGTCGCCCGGCAACTTGCCTGGCGGGAAGTTGGGCTCGATCGCGTACAACGCCTTTTCGAAGGATTTTTGGTGCGCCACTTCGCGTGTCATCAAGAAGCGCAGCGCATCGACGATGCCAGGGTCGTGGGTCACCGTGATCAGGCGCTCGTACACGAGCTTGGCGCGCGCCTCAGCCGCAATGTTTGAGCGCATGTCGGCGGTGGGGCAGCCGATCGAATCCACGTACGCGGCCGTCCAAGGCGCACCGGAGGAATTCACCAGCGCCGGTCCACCGCCGTAGAGGATCTGCTGGGTATGGCTGGTGCTGTTCTGGGTCATGCGACGCATGTCCATTGCTTCTTCCATACCCTCCGACAGCACCGCCTTCGAGCCCTGATTGAGCATGGCAATGATGGAGCCGATGATTTCCAGATGGCTGAGCTCTTCGGTGGCGATATCGAACAACAAGTCCTTGCGGACTGGGTCAATTTCGCCCAGCGCCTGGGTGAAATAGCGCATGGCGGCGGCAAGTTCGCCCTGCGGCCCGCCGAACCGCTCGAGCATCAGCGTGGCCAGCTCCGGGTTGGGCTTGGCTGGCGCCCGGCAACGACAACGCCTCGGCAAGCCTGCAGACGCGTGGGGGCATTGGCTAGAGGCCCGCACGGGGTGCGGGCCAGTGCAGGGCCTGGCGCCCTGCAGGGTGGATCAGGCTGCCTTGCGGGCCTTGGCGGCTTTCTGGTTGCCGCCCTGTTCGGCGAGCAGGGTCAACTTTTCGTCGGTCGCCTTTTCTTCTTCCAGTGTGGCCAGCAGCAGCGGCAGTGCATCGGCATAGCCCAGCTGCTTGGCCATGGCGGCAATGGTGCCGTACGAGGCGATCTCGTAATGCTCCACCTTCTGTGCGCCGCCGATCAGTGCCGCATCGCGCACCGGGCCGGCCTCGATTTCGTCGATGACTTCGCGGCTTTCTTCCACCAGGCCTTCCATCGCCGCGCATTTGATGCGCTTGAGCTTGATGCCGAGCAGCTCCACGACCTGGTCGATCCGTTCGATCTGGCCCTGGGTTTCTTCCAGATGGGTTTCGAAGGCTTCTTTCAACTTCGGCTCGCTGGCAGCGCGCGCCAGGCGCGGCAGCGACTTGGTGAGCTGCTTCTCGGCGCTGTAGATGTCCGACAGCTCGTGGATAAACAATTCTTCGACAGTCTTGATCGCCATGGGTCACTCCTGGGTGGGTCGAAAGGAAACACGACAACGTCGCGTGGGGAGGGCGCTTCTTCGCCCGCGTTCACCACACCGCGGGCTGGATTGCTGGCAGCACCGCAAGGCATGCGTCCGTCGCGATCGATTGCGATGGAAGCGCGTGCCCGACGATGCGGTGCAACGTGATCGCTACGCTAGCGGTGCGGGCGTTAGCGGGATCGGTGCATACGGTGATCCCGATGCGACAACGGCCTGTGCCGTAGCGCAGTCGCACTTGCTTGCTGTCCAACGAACGCAAGCGCGGTGGCGTTGCATGCAGGCAACCGAGCCATCGCGCAGGGCGGCGACCGCGCAGTTGCAGTGCAATGCGCGGCTGCACGCCCACGCGCGGATGCGCTACAACACCGCATCACCGTCAGACACGAGGCGCTGCATGACACCGTTGGATAAACCGTTACGCCGCAAGCTTCATATCGGTGACCAGGCCTACACCCTGGTCATCGACCCGCAGGGCCTGAAGCTGATGGAAAAGGGCAGGCGCAAGGGCGTGCGCCTGCGCTGGGACGAACTGGTCAGTGGCGATGCCGCAGTGGCCTGCGCGCTGCAGGCATCGCTGGAGGATCGCTAGGCGCGCGCTGCCTCAGGCAGTGGGGAATAAACGCGCCAGTTCGCGCACGGCCGCTTCGCTGGCGGCGCGGTCGGGTGTGGCATCGGCATTGTTGAAGTCGTTGGCACCTTGCGATTGCACCAGCAATCCATCGCGACGCGGTACCACATTGAGGTTATGCCCGCGCCAGACCAGCCCGTAGGTGACCTCCGGCTGTGGGATCAGGCGTGCGGTCTGCCCGCGTACCGGGATCACGCTCGTATCGCCCAGCAGGGCGCGCGCGCCGTAGCCGGTGGCATTGATCAGAATCTTTTCGTGCAACTGACCGAACTGGCGCGGGTCTTCGAAACTGCGCGTATACAGTTCGCCGCCGGCCTGCAGGAAGTCTTCCATCAGCAGGCGTGCGTAGGCGCTGATGTTGAAGGTCAGCTGGCCATAGCGGCGCACGAACGGCACCGGGAACGGATGGCTGCCGGCCGCCAATGGCTGCGAACGGGGGCCAAGGTCGCGCAGTAGCGTGCGTTCCAGCGGGGGATAGTCTGGTTCGTGCGCTTCGGCCGAGGCGATCGGTTGGTCGAACGGCAGGTCCGACAACACATAGCCGTCGCGCCATTTGATCGGTTCGTCGGGCAGGCCGAGCAGGGTCTGGTACCGGTGAAAGGAGATCCGCGCGATCTCTTCCCAGCGGGCCTTGAAATCGGCATCGGCGCACGCGCTGGTGCAGACGCGCGAATCGGGCGACCACACCCGCAAGCTGCCTGGATTGCCCGATTTCGTCCGCCGAATCCGGCATTTGAGGTCACGTCGGCGGCCATTCGTCGCCTGGAGCTGTCCTCGCCACGCGTGGCGGCTATGCTCGCTCCCGTCCACCCAACGAGCGCCCTGTCCGTGTCCGCCAGCGTTTTTCTGATCGTGCGTATCGTGTTCGCCTGGGCTGCCGCATTGGTGGTGGCGGCGATCATGTGGTCGCAGCTGTTCGGCTCGACCGGCGCGTTCTTCGGGCTGGCGTGCATCGTGCTGCTGACACTGGCCTTGATGAGTGCGATCACCCATGTGCGGCGCGTGCGCCTGATCGCCGGGCGGCTGGACCACGACACCTTGTCCACGCGCCAGCGGCGTCAGATCGAGGTGCCGCTGGAAGTGCGGGCCAGTTTTGCGCTGGTGGAAGAAGCGGTGCGTGCGCTGCCGCGCGTGCAGGACATCGAATGCGCACCGGGTAGCCTGCTGATCCGCGCCCGGGTGCGCCGCATCGATCCGTACGAAGGCCGCAAGCCCTCACGCTGGAATCTGTTCGCGCGCTTTGCCATCACCCACAACCAGGCGCTGGTGACGGTCACGCCTGGGCAGGGCACCAGCAGCGTCACCGTGTTGTGCGAACCCGATGCCGGCGCCTGGGTGGATCTGTTTGCGGTCGACGAAGGCAGCAACTACGAAAACGCCGAGGCGATCAACCGCGCGGTGGTGCGCCGGGTTGGCGAACAACGCCGCGACGAGCAGGCGGCAGTCGAGCAGTCGGTGATGGAAAAGGAGCTGGCAGTGGCGCGGCTGAACCTGCTGCATGCCCAGGTGGAGCCGCATTTCCTCTACAACACGCTGGCCAGTGCGCAGGTGCTGGCGCGTACCGATCCGCCGCGCGCCGACATCATGATCGGGCACCTGATCCAGTACCTGCGCCGCTCGCTGCCCAGCGCCGACGATGCCACCTCCACCCTGGGCGAAGAACTCGAACGCACCCAGGCCTACCTGGAGATCCTGCGCATCCGCATGGGCGCGCGGCTGGCGCTGCAGGTGGACGTGCCTTACGAGCTGCGCAGCCTGGCGCTGCCGTCGATGATGCTGCAGACGCTGGTGGAGAACGCCATCAAGCACGGGCTGGAACCCAAGCCCGGCGGCGGCACCGTGTGGATCCTGGCACGCCGTCTCGACAACCAGGCCACGCTGACGGTGGCCGATGACGGCCAGGGCTTCAACACGCACAGCCATGGCACCGGCATCGGCCTGAAGAATCTGCGCGAGCGCCTGCAGCTGATCTACGCCGACCAGGCAAGCTTTGCCATCGTCTCCAATTTCCCCAGCGGCGTGGCGGCTACCATCACCCTTCCGCTGCCGGCCTCGCTTGTGGGCGGCGTGCGGCAACCGCCGCCGTTGCCCGAGACTGCGGTTCCCATCGCAAAGGTGCAGGCATGAGCGCGCTGCGTGCGGTGATCGCCGAAGACGAGGCACTGCTGCGGCAGTCGCTGTTGGCGCTGCTGGCCGAGGTGTGCCCGCAGCTGCAGGTGGTGGGCGAGTGCGAAGACGGCGCCGGCGCGCTGGAGGTCATCGCCACCCAGCAACCGGATGTGGTGTTCCTGGATATCCGTATGCCCGGGCTGACCGGCATCGAGGTGGCGCGTGCGATGCGCGAGGTCAGTCCGCGCACCCAGGTGGTGTTCGTCACCGCTTACGATCAGTACGCCATCGATGCCTTCGAACATGGCGCGGTGGACTACCTGCTCAAACCGATCAACCGGCAGCGCCTGCAGGCCACCTGGCAACGCGTGCAGCAGCGCGCCGCCGCCGGCCAGCCCGATGGCGGCCTGCTGGATGCCTTGCTGCAGCGACTGTCCGCACGCCCGGCCGCCGCCAATGCGCCGGCGCCGCTGGCCTGGCTGACCGCCAGCAGCGGCCGCGAGACGCGCCTGATCGCACTGGACGAGGTGGCGTATTTCCAGGCCGACCAGAAATACACCACGGTGATGACCGCCGCCGGCGAAGCGGTGCTGCGCACCCCGCTGCGCGAGTTGCTCGACGCACTCGACCCGCAGGTGTTCAAGCAGATCCATCGCTCGACCATCGTCAACATGAAGGCAGTGGCCTCGGTGATCCGCGACGACACCGGCAAGGGCCGGCTGCATCTGCGCGGCCGCAGCGAGACGCTCACCGTCAGCCAGCCCTTCATGAGCCTGTTCCGCGGCATGTAATTCCCCCGTTCGCATCGACTGAAAGGACTGCCTCCATGCGCCTGCTCGCCTCCCTGGTCTATTGCCTGCTTGCCCTGGCCGGCTGCCACGAACGCACCGGCACGACCTCGATCACCCGCGCCATCAGCGATGGCCGCGATGTGATCTTCAGCAAGACCCTGGTCACCGCCACCGAAACCAACGTGCATTGCCTGGCCAGCAGCAGCGGCCAGTGCCATTACCTGGTGTACGAAGAACACTGCCCGGCTGCCGCCTCGGGCAGCAGGACGCCGGCACCGGGCTGCGCCCGCCGGACCCTGGACCAGTTCGCGCTGCTGCCGGGCCAGATCCGCGCCCTGCACGGCATCACCAAGGCCGCGCATACCTGCGTGGATGCCACGGCACCCGGCGCCGACTGCCACGGTTAGGAGCGTCCATGGTATCGAGGCGGCCGCTGCTTGCACGTGCATGCACCGCGTGGCGGACGGTAGTGGTGTCTTGCGTGCGCTTCCCGCACGTTCAGGTGAGCGCCATCGCGCGCACCGCGTCGCCCAGGTCTGCCAGGGCTGTCGATGGCGGCGGGCAGGTAGGCGCCTGAATACGCACTGACGGCAAGCGGCCGCTTCTGCGATCATTGCCGGCTCGTGCCGGTTCATGGCGCCCTCACTGTCAGGCTTCTTCATGTCCGAACACTCGTTGCGCCGCGACGTCGGCCCCTTTGCGCTCATGCTCACCGGCCTGGGCTCGATCATTGGTTCCGGCTGGCTGTTCGGCGCCTGGCGCGCAGCCGGTCTGGCCGGCCCTGGTGCGATCTGGGCCTGGGTCCTGGGCGCGGCGATCATCACCACCATCGCGCTGTCCTACGCCGAGCTGGGCGCGATGTTTCCCGAATCCGGCGGCATGGTGCGCTACAGCCATTATTCGCACGGCTCGCTGGTGGGCTTCATCGCCGGCTGGGCCAACTGGATCGCCATCGTCTCGGTCATCCCGGTCGAAGCCGAGGCCTCGGTGCAATACATGGCCTCCTGGCCCTGGGCCTGGGCACAAGGCTTGTATGTGCAGACGCCTGGCGGGGCCGGCGAACTGTCGGTGCCCGGGCTGCTGATTTCGGCGGCGCTGGTGCTGGTGTACTTCTTCCTGAATTTCTGGAGCGTCAAGCTGTTCGCGCGCTCCAATACCTTGATCACCGTGTTCAAGCTGGTGGTGCCGGCGGCGACCGGCGTGGCCTTGATCGCCAGCGGCTTCCACAGCGAAAACTTCAGCGTCGGCATCCACGGCGATACCCATGTGATCGATCTGGCCGCGGTGCTCACCGCAGTGGCCACCGCCGGCATCGTCTTCAGCTTCAACGGGTTCCAGAGCCCGGTGAACCTGGCCGGCGAAGCGCGCAACCCGGGCCGCAGCATCCCGTTCGCGGTGCTCGGTTCGATCGCGCTGGCCACGGTGGTCTACGTGATCCTGCAGGTGGCCTACATCGGCGCGGTGCCGCCGGACCTGTTGGCAAAGGCCGGCTGGCACGGCATCGATTTCCGCTCGCCGTTCGCCGAGCTGGCCATCATCGTCAACCTGCACTGGCTGGCGATGCTGCTGTACATCGATGCGTTCGTCAGCCCCAGCGGCACCGGCATCACCTACACCGCCACCACCGCGCGCATGGTCTACGGCATGGAAAAGAACGGCACCATGCCGTCCGTGCTGGGCAAGCTGCACCCGGTGTGGGGCGTGCCGCGCATGGCGATGTTCTTCAACCTGGCGGTGTCGTTCGTGTTCCTGTTCTTCTTCCGCGGCTGGGGCACGCTCGCGGCGGTGATCTCGGTGGCGACCATCATTTCCTACCTCACCGGTCCGATCAGCGCGATGGCGCTGCGTCGCCACGCACCGGAACTGCATCGCCCGTTGCGCATCGCCGCATTGCCGGTGCTGGCCGGCGTGGCCTTCGTGATGGCCACCGAGCTGCTGTACTGGGCGCGCTGGCCGCTGACCGGCGAGATCATCCTGCTGATGGTCGTGGCGCTGCCGGTGTACTGCTACTACCAGGCCAAGCAGGGCTGGCCGGACCTGCGCCGCAACCTCAAGGGCGCGGCCTGGATGATTTGCTACCTGCCGGTGATCGCGCTGCTGTCCTGGGCCGGTAGCAGCGATTTCGGCGGCCATGGTTACCTGAGCTACGGCACCGACCTGGCGGTGGTCGCGGCAGTCGGCGCGGTGTTCTACATCTGGGGCGTGCGCAGCGGCTGGCGTACCCCGTCGGTGGAACAGGCGGTTGCGCGGGCTTGAGTGACGCTGCGCACCTGGCTTAATCGCGATGCTGAATCCGCGCACGATCGTTCTGCATTCATTGCACGGCGAACGACCAGGGCTGCCAGCCCTGGTTGCCGAATGGATCGCTGAAGGCGTCACCTACGTCGGTGTGGTCGGCGTCGATGCCGAGCGCATCGAGGACCTGATCGATGACCTGTGCGTGGGAGATGGCTCGGCCCCGTACTTCATGCTCACAGCAGCGCATGGTCCCGACGAGTCTTTAGGAGGATGCCGTGTTCCTGGCGGAGCGATTGTCCGATGAATTTGCCGGCCCTGTTCGTGTGATTGCGTTCTAGTCGTTCGAACACGCTGGCGCACCGTGTCATTGGACTCCTGCTTCAAACGACTCCTGCTTCAAAGGCTCACCAAAGCGACGAAACAGTGGCTGGACGCACCTGGCGTGCGTCCGGATCGGGGTGAATGGCCGGCGTTGAAATGCAAAACGGCCGATGCAGTTCCATCGGCCGTTTTGCATTCGAATCGCGCGTTCTCGTCTGTGCTCGGTGTGCAAGACTTCAGGCGTTGGCCACCAGCCGTGGCGCGCCATCGAAACGGTCCAGATCGCGCAGCAATTCGGTGTAGCGGCGCAGCCGGCCCATCTCCCGCATGTTGACGATGTCCTCGTGGCGCAGCTCGCGCCTGGAGGTCACCTCCTGCTTGTAGCGCAGCACCTCCGGGTAGCGCCGCGTCATGTCCAATGCGTCGGCAACGCACTCGACCGAGTCGGCATCCGGCGCGACGCGTGCGCGGCTGTTGAAGGCGCGCAGCCAGCGCTCGAAGCCTGCGCTGTGATCGAACAGGTCGGCGATGTACCACATGATGAACAGGATCGAGACCCAGGACGTGAATATGATCACCACGCGACTGAAGGTCAGGTGGTAATCGTTCTGCCACAGCTGATGGGTGATGACACCGAGCAGGACCAGAGAGATCGCCTGCCAGCCGATGATCGAGGCGATGACCCATTGCTTTTTGGCCACCTTGAGCAGATTGAGCTCTTCGTCGAGCTGCTCATCGGTCTTGTCACGCCAGCAGGCGACCTGCTCGTCGAAGGAGCGCCGATGGAGTGCGTTGTCCTGCAATAGCAGGCCCAAACCCTGGAACAAAGCGATCATGACAAGCTCCTGACGGATGGCTGGTACGAGCGGCGTGCTGCACCGGTGGTGGCTGGTGCCCTGGAGCGACCGACGCGCCGTACAACGATACGGCGCGGATATCGGACGCACCTAGTTCTAGCACTTTCGCTGTGCATGGCAATGCCTGGAGCAAACCGATGGCCGCGCAATCCTGCGCAGTCGCGCACAGAACGCGCAATTCAGGCGGTTTGGCGGCCGCAGCACGACGCCGGGCGTCGCCTGGGCGGTCGATCTTGTTGCACTGCACACCGGGCGGCGCGGCGGGCACGCCATCTCGACCGCGCCTGCCAGGCGCGTTACGCCTGGCCCGGCGAGCACCCGCACGACACATGACGACAGGCAGGCCGTACTATCGCGACATGTCTTCGGTTCTACGCACGCTGTCCGCCCCCGCCGCCGAACAGATCCGCCGCTGGGTGCTGCGCGCGTTTCCGCGTGGCCAGAGCACCATCGAGTACGACCAGCCGCTGGGCGACCCCGGCCTCTTCGGGCCCGACAGCGTCACCTGGCGCGTGCATTCGGAATTTCCGGGCATGTTGTCCGGCGGGTTGTGCGCACTGATGCTGCAACTGCTGCACCCGCGCGCACTGGCCGGTGTCTACGACCATTCCAACTTCCGCTCCGACCTGATCGGGCGGCTGCGCAGCACCACCAATTTCGTGGCCGGCACCACCTATGCCCCGCGCGCCGAAGCCGAGCAATTGATCGCCCGCGTGCGTAGCATCCACTCGCATATCCACGGCCATACCGCCGAAGGCGCGGCTTACGACGCGAACGACCCGCAGTTGCTGACCTGGGTGCACGTCACCGAAGCCTACGGTTTCCTGCACGGCTGCCGACGTTATTGCCGCGACGTGCCGGCGCACATTGCCGATCGTTATTACGACGAAGCGCGCCGCGTCGCCGAAGCGCTGGGCGCCACCGATGTGCCCGCCAGCGAGGCGCAGGTCGACGCGTATTTCGCCATCGTGCGCGGGCAGTTGCGCATGGACACGCGCTCGCGGGAGGTGCTCGACATCCTCACCAGCATCCAGCTGCCGGTGCCGGCAGCCGGTCTGTCGCGCGGTGTGTTTCTCGGTGCCGGTACCGCCTTGTTGCCGGGATGGGCCAGCGACATGCTCGGCCGCACCACCACGCAGCGCGCACAGGCGCATGCGTCGGCGCGGCTGCTGCGCAGCCTGTCGCCCTTGTTCCGCACCGCGTTACGCGACGGGCTGTCCGCACGCGCGTGCCGCCGCATGCAGCTGCCGCAGACAATGTTGCTGGAGTGGCCCGGGAAGCGGTGAGTGCGCGTGCTTGTTTGGTATGCAGGGCGGTGGTGTGAGGCGGGGGATAGTGCGCTGTGTAGAGAGAAAGCGCTCCAGCCCATGGATCCGGCTCTACGTCGCAGGCAGCAGCCATCACCGTGCAACACAGCTACCAGATCCGCACCCTCTGCTCCGGCGCCAGATACAGCTGCTGGCCTTGCTTCACGTCAAAGGCCGGATACCAGGCGTCCAGGTTGCGCACGGTCTGCGCCCGGAAGCGTCCCGGTGCGTGCACGTCGGTGAGCACCGCATTACGCAGCGCCGCGTCGCGGTACTTGCCGCGCCAGGCTTGCGCGAAGCCGAGGAAGAAGTGCTGGTCGGGGCTGAAGCCGTCGATGGTCTGTGGTTGCTTGCCCTGCAAAGACAACTGATAGGCGTCGTAAGCCGTTGCCAGGCCGGCGACATCGGCGATGTTCTCGCCCAGGGTCAGCTTGCCGTTGACCGACAGATCGTCGAATGGCGTGTAGGCGCCAAACTGCGCGGCAAGCGCATTGCCGGCGGCTTCGAACTTTTTCAGATCCTGTGGCGTCCACCAGTTGTGCAGTTCGCCGTGCTCGTCGAACAGGGCGCCCATGTTGTCGAAGCTGTGGCTGATCTCGTGGCCGATCACCGCACCGATGGCGCCGTAGTTCACCGCATCGTCGGCGGCCGGGTCGAAGAACGGCGGTTGCAGGATCGCGGCAGGGAAGATCAGGCGATTTTCCAGCGGCACGTTCAGCGCGTTGACTTCCTGCGGCAGCATGTACCACTCGCGGTGATCGACGGCCTTGCCGAGCTTGGCAAGATTGCGGCGGTACTCGAACAGGCCGGCGCGTTCCACATTGCCCAGCGCATCGTCGCGCCGCACATCCAGCGCACTGTAGTCGCGCCAGCTGTCCGGGTAGCCCACCGCCACCGTCAATCCGGCGATCTTGGCCTTGGCGTGCTGCTTGGTCTGCGGTGTCATCCACTCCAGCGCATCGATGCGCTTGCCGAATGCGGCGATCAGGTTCTTGACCATCTCTTCGGCGCGCGCCTTGGTCTGCGCGCTGACGTATTTCTGCACATAGCGCTTGCCCACCGCTTCGCCCAGTGCGGCGTTGGTGGCGTCGATACCGCGCTTCCAGCGCTGGCGCTGCTGTGGTGTGCCTTCCAGGGTGCTGCCGTAGAACGCGAAGCGCTCGTCGGCAAACGCCTTGGACAGATACGGCGAGGCGCGATCGAGCGCGTGAAAACTCAGGTAGTCCTTCCAGGTCTGCAGCGGTTCGGAGTGCACCAGCGCCGACAGCCCGCCGATCGCCTGTGGCTGCCAAACGATGAAATCCTGCTGTGCCTTGAGACCGGCGGCATCGAAGAATACGCCCCAGTCCAGGCCTGGCGCGTGTTGGGCAAAATCGGCCTGCTTCCAGGCGTTTGCACCGGCCTGGACGTTGTTGGTCTGCTCGGGGCTGGCATGCACGCGCGCCATCGCCGTTTCAAGCGCCACGATGCGCTCGGCCCTGGCCTGTGCGTCGTCGATGCCGGCCAGCTCCAGCAGTTTGACGATATGCGCGCGGTAGGCATCGCGCAGCTGCGCCATGCGCCCGCCGTCCAGGTAGAAGCTGCGCTCGGGCATGCCCAGGCCGCCCTGCACCAGATAGGGAACGTAGCGGCCGGGGTGGTGCAGATCCTGCGAGACCCACAGGCCGAACAGGCGGTCGGTATGGAAATCGGTCGCGTTGAGCAGATCCACGTCGGCGCGCAATTGCCCGCCCAGGGTGCGCGCCAGCGCCTGCTTGTCGTCCAGTTGCGCAATCGCATCCAGTTCCGGTTGGACCGGATGCAGCCCCTTGGCCTCGATGCTGGCTTCGTCCATGTAGGCGGCGTAGTAGTCGCCGATCTGCTTGTCTTCACCGGTGACGCGGTCGTTGGCGGCGGCGCCTTCGATGATGTCGCGGCTGTGGCGTTCGGTGTCGATGGCGATGCTGACGAAGCTGTTGAAACTGGAGCGGTCGTCGGGAATCTGGGTGCGCTTGACCCAGCCGCCATTGGCATGGCCGAAGAAGTCGTCGCCAGCAGCTACGCTGCGGTCCATGCCTGCGGTATCGAAACCGAACTGGCCAAGCTCGGGTGCGCTGGGCGGCGGCGTGGCGTGCGTATCGCCCGCAGGCGCGGCGCCCTCGCGGTGGCACGCTGCAGTGGTCAGGGCCGCGGCAGCCATGGCAGCGATCAGGACAGGGCGATGCAAAGAAGCCATGCGGTGCAACTCGAAACCGGAACAAGAACGGCAGTGTAAGTTGCCTGCGTCGCCACGTCCCGATTCGAGAGCAGGCACCGGTACGTGACCGCTGGCCATGGACACGCCCGGTTCAGCGCCGCCGCTGATACCAGAAGCCCAGCGCGTCCCGGGTCTGCAGCATGCGTCGCCCGCGCCACAGAAAGCGCAGCAGCAAACCCAGATGCTCACGTTTGGAAAAACTGCGCAATTTGCGGTCCGAGGTATGCACGGTCTGGCGCAGGATCACGAAGCGCCCGCAGCGCGCCAGTGCGCGACTCAAGGCCACATCTTCGCCGGCGTAATAGCGCGTATCGAAGCCACCCGCACTGATGAAGGCCACGCGGGTGCAGAACAGAAAGCATCCCGGCGCGATGCCGGCGATGCGGAACAGCCAGCCGAAGATGGCCTGCGCAGTGCGTTCGAACCACACGCGCTCGCCATGCAGGTGGACCTGCGCGCCTCCACCCACCGCGCCGGCATCCAGCGCCTGCAGCGCTGCGCCAACCACCTGCGGGTTGACCTGGGTGTCGGCATCCAGGAACAGCAGGCGCTCGCCATGCGCGGCCTGCGCGCCTGCGTTGCGGGTGGCGGCGATATGTCGTCGCTGTACTTCCAGTACCTGGGCACCGTTGGCGCGTGCGATGGCGGCGGTCTCGTCGTCGCAGGCATCGGCCACCACGATCACTTCGTAGTCCAGCTGCATTGCCTGCGCGCAGGCATGCAGGCAGTGCAAGGTGTCGCCGATCAGTGCGGCCTCGTTATGGGCGGGGATCACGAAGGACAGCATGGGTGCGGCCCGTGGAGAGATGACGGGCAGTGTGAGGGCGGCGGCGATGCAGTGGTGTGAGTGAGCAGCCACCGTGCTGATCCGCTGCCGCGATGCGGGCGGGATCCGGTGGGTGGTGCAGCGCCTGCCGGATGTAGACCGGCTGCAAGGCCTGGCACCCCACTTCCTGCAGATCACTATCTACAACCCATTACATGGGTCCGACCGCATGGCTGCCGCGACGAGGCGGCCATGCGGTGGTTCTCAGCGATGCACCGAGCCCATGGTCGCTTCCGGATACCGGGTACCGGCCGCGGCCTGGGGCGGAAAGATCGCATCGATGCGCGCCAGTTCGTCGGGCATCAACGCCACGTCGAGCGCGGCGAGGTTCTCTTCCAGGTAGGCCAGGCGCTTGGTGCCGGGGATCGGGACCAGGTCCTGGCCCTGTGCCAGCACCCAGGCCAGGGCCAGTTGCCCGGGCGTGATGCCCTTGTCGGCGGCAATCGCCTTGACCTGCTCCACCAGCTGCAGGTTGCGGGTGAAGTTTTCGCCCTGGAAACGCGGCGAATGGCGGCGGTAATCGTCGGCATCGAAGTCGTCGGGTGACGAGAACGCGCCGGTGAGGAAACCACGCCCCAGCGGCGAGTACGGCACGAAGCCGATGCCCAGTTCACGCACGGTGGCGAACACGCCGTTGTGTTCCGGCTCGCGCGACCACAGCGAATATTCGGTTTGTACCGCGGTGATGGGATGCACCGCATGCGCACGGCGGATGGTGGTGTCGGCCGCCTCGGACAACCCGAGGAAGCGCACCTTGCCCTGTTCGACCAGACGCGACATTGCCCCGACGGTGTCTTCGATCGGCACGTTGGGGTCCACGCGATGCTGGTAGTACAGGTCGATGTGCTCCACGCCCAGGCGACGCAGGCTGGCCTCGCAGGACGATTGTACATAGGCCGGGCTGCCATCGATGCCGCGCACGTCCGGATTGTTCGGATCGAGCTTGATGCCGAACTTGCTGGCCAGGAAGACTTCGTGCCGGCGCGTGGCAATCGCCTTGCCGACCAGCACTTCGTTCGTGTGCGGGCCGTACATGTCGGCGGTATCGAGCAGGCTGACGCCACGGTCGAGCGCGCGATGGATCACCGCGATCGACGCCACTTCATCGCTGCGATCGCCATAGAACGCGCTCATGCCCATGCAACCCAGGCCAAGTGCGGAAACGGTGGGGCCTGAACGGCCAAGCGTACGGGTTTGCATGAGAGGGAGAGCTCCGTGAAGCAGGGTAGGCGGGCAGAGTGGTGTGGTGTGCGTTAGCGCGATGTGGTTCGACCGCTAAGGCATGACGGCGTCGCGCGGTAGTGGTGAAGATCTGGTCGGTGCCTGAGTCACCTTGCTTCCGGATTCGACAGGCGCCTGGGCAATCGGCCACGCACCACGCCGACGGCCGCGCATGCTGATTCCCGTGTCGAGGTCGCTGGCACTGTGTGCGGGTAGGCACGTGCACAGGGAATCATGCAACGAAGAATGCTGCAGCCCTTACCGCATCGCCGTGCGTGGGCAGTAAGGACGACGCTGCAAGCGGCGCTCAGGACAAGGCCGGGTCGATCGCAAGGTTCAAAGGTTCAAAGGTTCAAAGGTCGTTGGCCGACAGCAATCGTCGAAGCCAACCGCCTCATCAACCGCAGCCACACGTGGTGTGAATCGCACCAGCCGATCGCCCGTGCGCTGCAGGCGCCATGCAAGGTCATCTACTCACCGCACCCACAAGCACTCACGCGCCTGTCCCACCCATGCAACCCGACACTGAGCACCACCTGCGTGCATCCGCCTGCGCCAAAGCAGGTACACGCGCGCAGCTGCCGCTGGCTTAGCCGCTGAGCTTGTTGGCGAATTCGGCAACGCGCTTGCCGAACAGCCGGGCGGTTTCCAGATCGCCTGCGCGCGGCGCCTCGTCCGGCGAGGCGTCCGATGGCGAAATGGCCAGTGCGCCGCCCCAGCCACCGGTCCAGTTCACATCCTGCGGCCCGTGCGCCTTGGTGTTGGACGGCGGCAGGCCGGTGCCGACCCAGACCTGCCCGTGCTGCTGCGACAGGGTCCACAGGTACTGGATGGTGGCGTACTTGTCGCCGTTCGCCGAGGCGGAGTTGGTAAAGCCGGCGGCGACCTTGTCCTTCCATGCCTGCGCAAACCACGGTTTGGAGCTGTCGTCGGCAAACTTCTTGAACTGCCATGCCGGGCCGCCCATGTAGGTGGGGCTGCCGTAGATGATGGCGTCCGCGGCCGCCAGCGCATCCCATGTCTCGGCGGGCAGGGTGCCGTCCTGGTCGATGCGATACAGCGTGGCCTCGCCAGCGCTGGCCGCCCCTGCGTGCACCGCCTCGGCCTGCTTGACGGTGTGGCCGTAGCCGCTGAAATACACGATGGCGATCTTGCTCATGGGTGCTCCTGCTGATCGGGGAGCCGGATTGTGGGCACACCGACGGCGACAGATGAATGACCACGCACGGAACGAACTGTACCGCGGCCAGTTTGGCGGTGCGCCCGCATGACGGCAGGCGGCGTGTCAGTGCGGGTCGGGCGCCGGCTCGGCCAGGTACTCGATCGGGTAGTCGATAAAGCTGCGCACCTTCGGCGCCAGGTGGCTGCGGCTGGTGTACACGGCGAAGATCCTGATAAAGCCAAGTTCGTATTCAGGCAGGATGCGCACCATCGGCCACTGGCCAGGTGCGCATCGGCCAGGAAGTCCGGTTGCAGCACGATGCCCTGGCCGGCCAGCGCCACCGCATTGAGGACATGGCCGTTGTTGGCGCGCAGGCGGCCCTGCAGACGCACATCGACATCGCCCTCGGGCCCCTGGAAGCGCACCTCGTCGCCGCTTGGCGAGTAGTGGGAGCGCAGGCGCTCGTGGCCGGCCAGGTCGGACGGGTGCGTCGGGGTCCCGGCGCGTGCCAGACAGGCCGGCGCCGCGCACGCCAGCACCCTGGCCCTGCCTAGTTGCCGCGCGATCAGCATCGGCGCCGGCTGGCGAACGATGCGGATGGCGACATCGAAACCTTCTTCGACCATGTCGACCAGGCGGTCGGACAGCGACAGGTCCAGTTCCACCTGTGGATAACGGGTGCGAAGCCGGGTAGCAACACGCCCAGGCGCTCGATCCCGTAGCTCACCGGCGCATTGACCCGCAGCACTCCGGACGGCTCCAGCGCCTGTGCGCCAGTGGTGGCTTCCAGGTCGTCCAGGTCGGCGAGCAACTGCAGGCAGCGCTGTAGTAGGCGGTGCCGGCGCTGGTGAGGCTAACCCGGCGCGTGGTGCGGTTGAGCAGGCGGGTGCCCAGCCGTTGTTCAAGGGCGGCGACCTGCCGGGTGACGCTGGCCGTGGAGCGATCCAGCGCCTCGGCGGCGGCGCTGAAGCCGCTGCGCTCGGCCACGGCGGTAAAAACACGCATCGCATCAGGGTATCCATGGACGTCTGATTGTTGCCTTCGTTGCAACAAATTATCCGAATTAAAAGCATTGATCGGAGACTTGTAAGTAATACGCTGGAGCGGTCCTCAACGGAGCGCCCGTCATGTCCACTTCTCGTGTCCTGCCCGGTACTGCTGCCCACGGCGCTGCGCCGCTGCGCATCAGTCTGGGGGCCCTGTTGCTGACCGTGCAGGCATTGTTGGGCGATGGCGCGTTGGCGCTGAAGCCGGCGCGCTGAACCCTGCCACTTTTCAAGGAGCCTTACATGCACCGCCTGCCATCGCTGTACATCTCGCACGGATCGCCGATGACTGCCCTGCAGCCGGGGCAGGTGGGGCAGCGTCTGACGGAACTGCGTCAGCTGCTGCCGCGGCCACGCGCCATCGTCGTGGCCAGTGCGCACTGGCTGGGGCGCCGCCCACTGGTCAGCGGCGCGTCGCGGCCCGGCACCATCCATGACTTCGGCGGCTTCCCTGCGCCGCTGTATGAGCTGAGCTATCCGGCACCTGGCGAGCCAGCAATGGCGCAGCAGATTGCGCGGCGGCTGGAGCAGGCCGGGCTGCAGCCGCAGCTGGATCCGGAGCGGGGTTTCGACCATGGCGTGTGGGTGCCGTTGCGACTGCTGTATCCGGCGGCGAATATTCCGGTGGTATCGCTGTCGATCCAGCCAGAACTCGGCCCGGCCCATCAGTTCGCGCTGGGGCGCGCGCTGGCGCCGTTGCGCGAGGAGGGGGTGTTGGTGATCGGCTCCGGCAGCATCACCCACAACCTGCACGATTTCCGCCACGGCTACAGCGCCGAGCGTGAAGCGCCGTATGTGCGGGCCTTCATCGACTGGACCGAGCGCAAGCTGCTGGACGACGACATCCCGGCATTGCTCGACTACCGTCGCCAGGCACCGTATGCCGAGCGGGCGCATCCCAGCGACGAGCACCTGCTGCCGCTGTATTTGGCGATGGGCGCCGCCGGGAGCGATCAACTCGGCGCGCAGCGCATCGATGCCGGCATCGACCAGGGCTTTCTGGCCATGGACCTCTACCGCTTCGACGGCGACACCGCGCTGGCCGCCTGAGCCGGCAGGCATCCGGTGCAGCCGTGGCAGCTGCATCCGCATGTTCTGAAGCATTCACGATCAGCTGCGTTGCAGTCTCATAGGCTGAGACGCCCAGGTTGCATGCTGCCCGCGTGAAAATCCTCGACAAGCTCGCCGTCCTCGCCGACGCTGCCAAATACGACGCGTCCTGCGCCTCCAGTGGCGCCAACAAGCGCAATTCGCTGGGAACCGGCGGTATCGGCAGTACCGAGGGCATGGGCATCTGTCACTCGTATACGCCCGATGGCCGTTGCGTGTCGTTGTTGAAGATCCTGCTGACCAATTTTTGCGTGTTCGACTGCGCCTATTGCGTCAACCGCGTGTCCAGCAATGTGCGCCGCGCGCGCTTCACGCCGGAAGAGGTGGTCACGCTGACGCTGGATTTCTACAAGCGCAATTACATCGAAGGCCTGTTCCTGTCCAGCGGCATCATCCGCAACTCCGACTACACCATGGAACAGCTGGTGGACGTGGCGCGGCAGTTGCGCGAAGAGCATCACTTCGCCGGCTACATCCATCTCAAGACCATTCCCGATGCCGCGCCGGACCTGCTGGCCGCGGCCGGCCGCTATGCGGACCGCCTGAGCATCAATGTGGAACTGCCCACCGAGCAGGGCCTGACGCAACTGGCGCCGGAAAAAAGCGTGGGCGGCATCCGCTCGGCCATGGGCGAGCTGCGCTGGCGCATCGAGGAGAACCAGCTCGAGCGCAAGGCCGAAACCGTGCGCCGCGCCAAGCCGCCGCGGTTTGCGCCGGCCGGGCAAAGCACGCAGATGATCGTCGGCGCCGACGATGCCAACGACCGCAGCATCCTGGACACCAGCCACAATCTCTACGGCAATTACCGCATGCGCCGGGTGTATTACTCCGCCTTCAGCCCGATCCCGGATGCCTCCTCCAAGCTGCCGCTGCAGGCGCCGCCGCTGCAGCGCGAGCATCGGTTGTACCAGGCCGACTGGTTGCTGCGGTTCTACGAGTTCAGCGTGGAAGAGATCGCGCCGGCGCAGTCCAGCGGCATGCTGGATCTGGACGTGGATCCGAAGCTGGCCTGGGCGTTGCGCAATCCCGAACGCTTTCCGGTGGATCTGAATGTGGCGCCGCGCGAGATGTTGCTGCGGGTGCCGGGCCTGGGCACGCGCAATGTGGAGCGGCTGCTGTTGTCGCGCCGGCATGCGCGCCTGCGCGTGGGCGATCTGGCGCGGTTGCGGGTGCCGATGAAGAAGCTGCTGCCGTTCGTGAGCGTGCTGGATCATCATCCGCGGCAACGCCTGGATGATCCGGTGCGGTTACGGGCGCAGCTGGCGCCGGCGCCTCGGCAGGCGGGGTTGTTTGATTGAGGTGTGGGCAGGATGAGTGCGTGATGTGCGTGTGATGGTTGCTGCGGTTGACGGGAGTGGGTGCGGAGCACGGCAAGTGCAAGGCACAGCAAGTGCAAGGCTTTCGCGCCTGCGGCGCGAGTGACTTTTGTCTTGGCAAAAGTCACCAAAACCGTTGTCGCCGACGCGATCCGGTGCGATACAGCCGCACCGGTCCCCTGCGCTCCTCGCCATGCGCGGCACGGCGCCCAAACTCGCTTCGCTCAGACAAGGGCGCCTCTTCGGCCGCGCATGACTGCGGTGCTCGGCTCGCTCTAAGGCGATAGGGTGAAGCAGGATCAACGGCAACGGCAACGGCAACGGCAACGGCAATAGCAATAGCAATAGCAATAGCAATAGCCGCGAATTTTGCTTGCTGGAGTTGCCGGAAGCAGGGTGGGGCGGTAGAAGCCCCCATGGGAACAGTCGTAGGAATTCCTTCAGTAGTGGCACTAGCAGTCGTAAGACGGCAGTGGCGGTGGTGGTTTCGTCTTTGTAGGAGTGTGGTGTCGATGTTCAGCGCTGAGGTGGAACCTGCGTGGAGTTTCGAGGCGTGGCGTGCGTTGGCGCGGGCGGGGTGGTGTGCGCAGGTGGAGCCTGACCATGTGGCGTGGAATGGGGGCGCGCAGGGGGGGGTGCTGATGGGCCAGGGGCTGTTGGAATCGCCGGTGGTAGCCGCGCCGCCGCGGGTATCGGCTGATTTCATGCAGCTGGCCGCATCGGTGCTGTGCCATCGCGATCCGCAGCGGCATGCGGTGTTGTATCGATTGTTGTGGCGGATTGCCTCGGGCGAGAAAGCGCTGCTGGAGCGCGCCACCGATGTGGACGTGCATCGCTTGCGGCAATGGCAGAAGTCGGTGCAACGCGATTCCCACAAGATGAAGGCGTTCGTGCGCTTTCGCCGGCTGCCGGGCGAAGAAGAAGACTTCGTGGCCTGGTTCGAGCCGGAACATCACATCGTGGACCGCGTTGCCCCGTTCTTCGCACGGCGCTTCGCCGGCATGCGCTGGGCGATCCTCACTCCGTATCGCAGCGTGCGCTGGGATGGCCAGGCCCTGGCGTTCGGCGAGGGAGCCGTGCGTACGCAGGTGCCGGCCGACGACGCGCAGGAGGCCCTGTGGCGCACCTACTATGCGCACATCTTCAATCCGGCGCGGCTCAATCCCACCATGATGCGGCAGGAAATGCCGCAAAAATACTGGAAGAACCTGCCTGAAGCAGCCTTGCTGCCGGAGCTGATCCGCGAGGCCGGGGTGCGCGTGCGCGAGATGGCCGAGCGCGCGCCCGAGCCGGTACGCCGCCGCGTGCCGGTGGCGCCGGTACCCGCTGCCGTCGAAGCGACGCAGAGCATCGCGCAGTTGCGCGCGGCGGCGCGCGATTGCCGGCGCTGCCCGTTGTGGCAGCCGGCTACCCAGACCGTCTTCGGCGAAGGGCCGGAGGATGCAGCGGTGATGGTGATCGGCGAGCAGCCCGGCGACGAAGAGGATCTGAGCGGGCGTCCCTTTGTCGGGCCGGCTGGGCGCTTGTTCACGATGGCCCTGGGCGAGTTGGGCGTGGATCGCAGGACGTTCTACGTCACCAATGCGGTCAAGCACTTCCGCTTCGAGCAACGCGGCAAGCGCCGCCTGCATCGCAATCCCGAGCGCACGCATGTGCAGGCCTGCAGCGGTTGGTTGCAGGCCGAGCGCGCCCAATTGCGTCCCGCGCAGATCGTGTGTCTGGGCGCCACCGCAGCACAGGCAGTGCTGGGCAGCAGGTTTCGGCTGATGCAGGAGCGCGGGCAGTGGCAACGCCTGGACGACGGCACACCGGTGCTGGCCACGGTGCATCCGTCCTGGGTGCTGCGGCAGGGATCGGAGTCGGCGCGGGAAGAGGGGTATCGCGGCTTTGTGGAGGATCTGCGTCAACTGCTTTCGGTGCCCGGCGCAGCGCCACCGCGTGGCGCCAACAATGCCTAGACGGGCCCCAGCAACACCTGGAGACATCTCGGAAACGCCTGGGAAAAGCAACAGCGCCTGGAAAAAAATGCGCGTGCATGTGCACGCGCACGGTGTCGCTGCTCGATTGACACCAAGGGAGCGCGTGGCATGCCGCGCGTTCCGTCACTGCCGCGTTGCGGCGATGGTGCAGGCTGCGATGGCGGGCCTTGCGCAGTGCAAGGACGCGCGCACCGCAGTTGCCGCGAAGGCGCAGGGGCATCACGGCATGCAGTAAGGCATCCCAATGGCGCATCGCGCGGGCCGGGGCGCCCCTGCATGACATGTTGCTCGAAGGCTGCACTGCGTGACTGGCCGCTCGTACCAACCGGCCGACTGCATGCAGCGCTTACGGCATCAAGACCTTGTCGACCACGTGGATCACGCCATTGCTCTGCATGACATCGGCAGTGGTGACGGTGGCGGTATTGCCTTTGGCGTCGGTGAGGGTGACTTTATTGCCGTTGAGCTTTGCGGTGAGCGATTCACCCTGTACGGTGGTCAGCATGGCGCTGCCGCCGCCGGCCTTGATCTTGGCGATCAGCGAGGCCGCATCCACCTTGCCGGGCACCACGTGATAGGTGAGCACCTTGGTCAGGGTGGGCTTGGATTCGGGCTTCAACAGCGTATCGACGGTGCCGGCAGGCAATGCGGCGAAGGCCGCGTTGGTGGGGGCGAAGACGGTGAACGGGCCAGGACCTTTCAGGGTCTCGACCAGGCCGGCCGCCTTGACCGCTGCGACCAGGGTGGTGTGATCCTTGGAGTTGGCCGCGTTGTCGACGATGTCCTTGGTGGCCAGCATCGGCGCACCGCCCACCATCGGGTTGGAGGCGGCGTACGCCGGCGCCGTTGCGGTGGTGAGGGCAATGGCGGCGGCAATGGCAAGCGACTTCAATGAGGTCTTCATGAGGCAGCGATCCTTTGGTAAGCGCGCACCGGCTGGCGACCGTAGACCCTGATACGCCGCAAGATGCCGCCCGGATGCATCACGCGATTTTTACATTATCGGAATTCCTGCCTGGGCTCGCTACGGCCATGGCAGGGCATCAAAAACAGCCTTCGCCAACGTGCGTGCAGGTGGAAGGCACCACGGTTATTCACATGGGCCTTATTGCGCGGGCCGCGATGGTATCGCCGGAGCTTGCGGCTGCTGCGCAGGCGCCCGCCGCTGCAAGCTATCGGCCGCACCGGCAATGGCGGGTTGCGGGGAATGGGAATTCACTGTCGATTCGGTGCGCATTGCCAACGTCAGGCTGCGTGAGAAGGTGGCGGCGCCTGGATGCCTAGCAGGCGGTGATACTGACGTACAGCTACAGGAATCTGGGCTTGGACGACAGCGCCGACTTCACCAATGCCGGGCCGTCGACGCTGGCGTTTTCAAAGGCCCATATAGGCATGGTCGATGCGAACGAGTCGGAGAATGTCGGCTCAGGCAGCTATCGGGTGCATATCGCGCTGGTGGAGGACGTCGATGGCCGCAAGGTCGGGCAGGAGATGAGCAAGGCGCAGTGGCCGTTCGCCTTTGCGAAGAAGGTCAGGACGGTCAAGGTCACGGTGGGGCATTACGAGTCCAGGCTGGTCGTGCACGAGACCACCTTTGTGGTCCGTGTGCAGGCTGCGCTGCCTGCGAAGCAGAGCAGGCACACGCCTGCACGGCACACCTGATCCCGCCATGCACGTGTCTTGCGTCGGCGGTGCTGTTGCCGGTCGGCGCTGGCGTGCGTGAGTTACCTGTGGCTGCTGGTGATGGTGATCCTGTCTGCGCACACGGCCGGTCACGCGCGTGCTCGGCGTACCGGGCCCGGCAGCAAGCGCGTGCCCCCTTGAGCAGGTGCTGCGCTGAAGCAGGTCCATCGCACAGTGATCGGTCAATCATGCTGGGTCGCGCGCAGCAGTGTGGCCAGGCGGACCGTCGAGACCACGCTGCGCGATAGCGCCGGGTGCAGTCAGACATGGCGGCCTGCGCCGCACGGCGATCCAATCGCTAGATCAGGCCGTGCAACCGCGCTGGATGTGGCTGCTCACGCCAGCGTCGCCGAAGAGATGCGACGAAGGTGACGCGTGCATGAGACCGCAAGACCCAGGGCGCGCGTGTAATCAGGCCAGTGTCCAGTGGCGCCCACTCAAAGCCACAGGATCCGATGCCAGCGACGGCATGCAGATGACGCCCCGGTGCCCACTTGCAATGCAGCCCCAGGCGCAGCGCGTGCGGCAACGATGGTTTCATCACCGGTTGCAAACCGGTATGTTCCCGTAGGTGCGTTGCCTGGCGTCGCCATGGACGATGTGGCGCGCTGCCATCTTTATCTTCCGGGTTTTGCATGCATTCGATCGATGTCGTCCTCGCCATGTTGCTGGCGGTCGCGGCCAGCGGTTACCTGATCCGCATCCTGCCGTTCTCGCTGCCATTGCCGTTGGTTCAGATCGCGCTGGGCGCGGTGGTCTCCGGCGTGTTCGATGCAGGGCACGAGCTGGAACCGGAACTGTTCTTCCTGTTGTTCCTGCCGCCGCTGCTGTTCCTGGATGGCTGGCGCATTCCCAAGCAGGGCCTGTTCCGCGACAAGGCAGCGATCCTGGAATTGGCGCTGGGTCTGGTCATCTTCACCGTGGTGGGCGCCGGCGTCCTGATCCACTGGTTGATCCCGGCGATGCCACTGGCGGTGGCGTTTGCGCTGGCGGCGATCATTTCGCCCACCGATCCGGTGGCGGTGTCCTCGATCGCCTCCAAGGTGCCGATTCCCAAGCGCCTGATGCACATCCTGGAAGGCGAGTCGCTGCTCAACGATGCCTCGGGCCTGGTGTGCTTCCAGTTCGCGGTGGCCGCCGTGCTGACCGGCACCTTTTCGGTGGCGACCGCTTCGCTGACCTTCCTGTGGGTGGCGCTGGCCGGGCTGGCGCTGGGCGTGGCCACCACCTTCGGCCTGAGCCGCATCCAGGCCTGGATCTGGCGGCATTTCGGCGAAGAGCCCGGCTCGGCGATCCTGGTCAACCTGCTCACCCCGTTTGCAGCCTACCTGTTGGCCGAAGCCTTCCATGCCTCCGGCATCCTGGCCGCGGTGGCCGCCGGCATCACCATGAGCTACGTAGAAATGGCCGGCAACGCGCCGGGCAACATGCGCCTGCAGCGTTCGGCCGTCTGGGACACGGTGCAGTTCACCTTCAACGGCATCATCTTCGTGCTGCTGGGCGAGCAGTTGCCAGGCATCCTGGATGGCGCGGTGCGCAGCGTGCAGGAGGCCGGGCACCTCAATCCGTGGTGGCTGGCGGTCTACGTGGCCACCATCAGCGCCAGCCTCATGGCGCTGCGCTTCGTGTGGGTGTTCCTGTCGCTGCGCTGGAACCTCTTCAAGGCACAGCGGCGCGGCGAGGCGCACGTGAGCCCGCCGTGGCGGATCGTGGTGGCGGTGTCGCTGGCCGGCGTGCGCGGGGCGATCACCCTGGCCGGCGTGTTGACGCTGCCCTTGGTGTTGAACGATGGCTCGCTGTTTCCGGCCCGCCAGCTGGCGATCTTCCTGGCTGCCTCGGTGATCCTGGTGTCGTTGCTGGTGGCCAGCGTGGCCTTGCCGCGGCTGTTGCGCGGGCTGGAATTGCCGGAAGAGGAAGACGAGCAGCAGAAGGAAGACCTCGCGGTGAAGGCGGCCTCGCAGGCCGCGTTGGAGGCGGTGGAAAAGCTGCGCCAGCGGCTGGTGGAAGACAGTGCGCATGCCGAGCGCTACAACGCCGCCGCCAACCAGGTCAGCCAGCGCTATCAGCGCAAGCTGGGCGCGGTCGACATGGCCGAGACCGATCCGGAAGAAGCCGGCGCTTACGAACAGGCATTGCGCCAGTTCCGCCACGCGGCCCTGGTGGCCGAACGCAACGAGTTGTTCAAGCTGGCCCGACGGCGCGAGATTTCCGACGACCTGTCGCGGCGGCTGGTGCGCAATCTGGATCTGATCGAGTCGCGCAAGCGCGCTTGAGCGCGCGGGAATCGGGATTCGAGAATAGGGAATCGTAACAGCCCGGGCAATGACCACGGCGGTCGTAGGAGCGCCCCCGGGCGCGACCGGGCGGTCCCGATACACGTCCGGCCACAAGGATGTCAGCAGTGCAGCCCTTGAGCGGATGCAATGCGCAACCTGCGGGTCTTGTGCGTTTGCACCAGTCACCAGGCAAACCACGGGTCGGGAGACACCATCCCACCAGACCCCCTCCCATCATCACGGCGCGCGGCCTACCCTGTGGCGCTCATCGTTGCCGTGCACAGCCCATGACGCCCATCGTTTCCATCCAGGGAGTGAGCAAGACCTACGCCGGCGGTTTCCAGGCGCTCAAGCAGGTGGATCTTCAGATCCGGCGCGGCGAGATCTTCGCGCTGCTCGGTCCCAACGGCGCCGGCAAGACCACGCTGATCAGCATCGTCTGCGGGCTGATCAACCTCAGCACCGGCACTGTCCTGGCCGACGGCCACGACATCGTGCGCGACTACCGCGCCGCGCGCGCCAGCATCGGGCTGGTGCCGCAGGAGCTGGCCACCGATGCATTCGAAACGGTGTGGGCCACCGTGCGCTTCAGCCGCGGCCTGTTCGGAAAGCCGGCCAACCCGCAGTACCTGGAAACCATCCTGCGCGAGCTGTCGCTGTGGGACAAACGCAACAACAAGATCTCCACGCTCTCTGGTGGTATGAAGCGGCGGGTGTTGATCGCCAAGGCGCTGGCGCACGAGCCGCGCATCCTGTTCCTGGACGAGCCCACCGCCGGGGTGGACGTGGAGCTGCGCCATGACATGTGGCAGATGGTGCGCCGGCTGCGCGAGCAGGGCACCACCATCATCCTGACCACCCATTACATCGAAGAGGCCGAAGACATGGCCGACCGCGTCGGTGTCATCAACCGCGGCGAGCTGGTGCTGGTGGAAGACAAGCACACCCTGATGCGCAAGCTCGGCAAGAAGCAGCTGACGCTGAGCCTGCAATCGCCGCTGCAGGTAGTGCCCGCCACGCTGGCGGACCTGCCGCTGGAGCTATCGGCCGATGGCAACAGCCTGATCTATACCTTCGATACGCAGGCCGAGCAGACCGGCATCGGTGCATTGCTGCGCCGGCTCAACGAGCACGGCATCGACTTCAAGGACCTGCATTCCAGCGAGAGTTCGCTGGAAGAGATCTTCGTCAATCTCGTGCATGGCGCACGCAACGCGGAGGCGCGCGCATGAACCTGCATGCGATTGCCGCGATCTACCGTTTCGAAATGGCGCGCGCCTTCCGCACGCTGACCCAGTCGATCGCCTCGCCGGTGTTGTCGACCTCGTTGTACTTCGTGGTGTTCGGTGCGGCGATCGGCTCGCGCATGGGCGATATCGACGGCATCAGCTACGGCGCCTTCATCATCCCCGGCCTGGTGATGTTGTCGCTGCTCAACGAGAGCATCTCCAATGCCTCATTCGGCATCTACATGCCGCGCTGGGCCGGCACGATTTACGAGGTGCTGTCCGCGCCGGTGGCATGGTGGGAAATCGTGCTCGGTTACGTGGGTGCAGCAGCCACCAAGTCGGTGATGCTGGGGCTGTTGATCCTGCTCACCGCGCGGCTGTTCGTGCCATACGAGATCGCCCACCCGGTGTGGATGCTGGGCTTTCTGGTGCTCACCGCGCTGACCTTCAGCCTGTTCGGTTTCATTATCGGCATCTGGGCCGATGGCTTCGAGAAACTGCAGGTGATTCCGCTGATGGTGGTGACGCCGCTGACCTTCCTGGGTGGCAGCTTCTATTCGATCAACATGCTGCCGCCGCTGTGGCAGAAGGTCACCCTGTTCAATCCGGTGGTGTACCTGATCAGCGGGTTCCGCTGGAGCTTCTACGGCAAGGCCGACGTGCACATCGCGGTGAGTACCGGCATGACGTTCCTGTTCCTGCTGGTGTGCCTGGGCGTGGTGGCGGCGATCTTCCGCAGCGGCTATCGCCTCAAGGCGTGAGTGCACCACGGTGCCGGCATGCCGGCACCGTGGTGCATTGCGCAGCGCGATCGCAGGGCAGCGCTTGATGGGCCGCACAACGCCAGGCGCGTGCGTGGGCGGTGCGGTCGTCGCCACCGCAGCCGCGGAGCGGTTTTTATGCTGCATGGTCGATCCTGTGATTGCTCGCTACCGTGCGCATGCCGCTGTTCTTATTCGGTAGCAGGCGCCGCGTCGGTCTTGGTATCCAGGTAATACGCGACGACCTCGCCCTTGACCTTCATCGTCATCGGGTTGCCTCGGCGGTCGCGGGCCTTGCCGACCTGCACCTTGATCCAGCCTTCGCTCATCGAGTATTCCTCCACGTTGTCGCGTTCGACACCGTTGAAGCGCACGCCGATGCCGCGGTTGAGGGCGTCGGCATCGTGGAACGGGCTGCGTGGGTCGATGGCCAGGTGATCGGGAGGGGTATCGCTCATGGGAAAGGCGTCATGACCGGCCGGGATGGTGGTCTTCGGCCGCACAGGATACGGGCCTGTGCCGGGAAGACCAGCCCCGCCATCGCAGATGCATGCGGCGGCCGGTTTGCTTGCGCGGCGCCAGGCCTCACACTTCGCACCTGCAATCCTTGAGCGAGACCGCCATGCCCGACAACAGTGCCGATTACGAAGACGACGAAGGCCTGCAGCCCGAAGGCGACGAAGACGATGTCGACGACCATCCGGCGCGGGTCTGGAACCTGCTGGTGCTGATCAACCCGGGCGACGAAGACACCGCCTTGGGTCAGTTCGATACCTGGCGCGAGGCGCAGGCCGACGCAGACGACGACGGCGATGACGCCTGGCTGTGGACGCTGAAGGACGTGATCGACTGGCGCTCGGGCTTCTATGTCGACTGGAAGGACACCGATTCGTTCATCGCCGCCATCGACGAGCTCAGCGCGCG
The DNA here is from genome assembly GCF_000454545.1 of Xanthomonas cassavae CFBP 4642. NCBI lineage: Bacteria > Pseudomonadati > Pseudomonadota > Gammaproteobacteria > Lysobacterales > Lysobacteraceae > Xanthomonas > Xanthomonas cassavae. The sequence continues at coordinate 4,192,010 of NZ_CM002139.1, read as the reverse complement.
CTGGAACCTGCGCATCGACTGGGGCGGCGACTTGGACGACGAAGACTTCGCCGGTAACCTCGACGTGCCCGACCTGATGGCCGTGGCCTTCGACCGCCTGCGCGAGCACGGCTATTCGCTGTGGAACTGGAATACCGGCGGCGACGCCTATGCCGGCTGGATTGCGCTCAGCCGCGACGACGACGCCATGCTGGCGCTGACCTCGCTGTTGGGGGTGGAAGTGCGGCTGGGGAATGAAGCGTTCTGAGGGGCCGGGATTGGGGATTGGGGATTGGGGATTCGGGATTCGGGATTCGGGATTCGGGATTCGGGATTCGGGATTCGGGATTCGGGATTCGCAGGAACGATGTGTGGGTGTGGTTGTGTCGAGCCGCAGTGGTGCGTGCTGCCGAAGCAGCATGCCAAGCGCCTGGTGGCCACTAAGGTCTGCCGCGCAGGCATGGTCCACGGCCCAGCGATTACCACGTAGGAGCGTGCCTGCGCGCGACGGGCGTTACCGGGAGGGCTCCTTGCGCTCAGGCGCGCTCCTACAACGGCGTGCCGTTATGGTGCGGAGGGGATGCCGCCGGTCGTGAAGTTGCAGGCCTCTTTACCAGGAGGCTTCCACGGCCCAGCGATTGCGACGTAGGAGCGTGCCTGCGCGCGACGGGCGTTACCGGGAGGGCTCCTTGCGCTCAGGCGCGCTCCTACAACGGCGTGCCGTTATGGTGCGGAGGGGATGCCGCCGGTCGTGAAGTTGCAGGCCTCTTTACCAGGAGGCTTCCACGGCCCAGCGATTGCGACGTAGGAGCGTGCCTGCGCGCGACGGGCGTTGCCGGGAGGGCTCCTCGCGCTCAGGCGCGCTCCTACAACGGCGTGCCGCCAATCAGGTTGCGGCCATCGCCGTTACGACTCCCCAATCCCGATTTCCCAATCCCCGCCTCAAGGCACCTCGCCGCGCGCCTGTGCACGCGCGTTGGCGATCAAGGCCTTGAGCAAGGCACGGTCGGTGTGGCGGGAGATCGCAATGGCACCGAGTGCGATCGCTTCGGCGCGTAGCGTTGCGGACACATCGTAGTGCGCGCCGCTGAGTTTGTTCTGGAAGGCGCGGCGGGGAATGCCCAGCCGCGCCGCCATTGCATGCAGCTCGTCCAGCGTATCGCCGAGCAGGTGCGCCCAGCGCTGCTCGCGCCACGGATGCACCGCATCGTCGACGTAGACGGCCACGGGCAGGCCCTTAGGCCTTCTTGCCCTTCTTCTTGCCGCCGTCGGTTGCGTCGTCGGCGTCGTCCTGCGACGCGTCGCCTGCGGTCTCGGCAGCGGCGTCTTCGGCGGTGGCATCAGCATCGGCATCGGTGTCCGCGTCGGCATCTGCCTGGGCATCGCTTGCCTCGGCGTCTGCGTCTTCGGCTTCGCCGTCGTCGCCTTCAGCACTGCTGTTCTCGAACTCGGACACCAGCGTGGTCAAGTATTCCTCGGCGGTCTGGCCTTCGTCGGCGGCCAGGTCGTCGATCATCTGCTGCAGCTGGGTCGAATAGTCCAGCGAGATGGTCTTGCCTTCGGCTTCCTGCAGGTTGGCCAGGTGCTTGAGCATGGCCAGCATCGGCACCGGGTTGTCGGCGCTGCCCATGGTCTGGCCGCCGACCGACAGCATCCACTCGCTGCCGCCCTGCAGGCCGATGGCGGCCACCACGCGCCCTTCGGCGTCCTGCAGCACGGCATGGTTGGTGACCTGGGGCGCCTGGCCCAGACGGGCGAAGGGGCGCTTGGGCTGCTGCTTCTTGCGCTTGTCGCGCTTGGCCTTGGAAGTGCGGGACACGGTGCTCTCGACGCTGGGAATGGCCGGCCATTCTAGAGCGTACGCCGCACGATGCGATGAGCGGCGCATGCCGCCAGGCACGGCCGGTGAGCAAGGCCGGCGTCAGCTGCCGCGGCGACGACTCACTGCGTGGACGGCACCCCTTCCACTGCCACCCGCGGCGCGGCCACGGCCGCTTCAGCCGCCCTGGCGAGCGCGGCGGCCGAGGCCACCTGGGCGCTGGAGGACAACCGCGGTGCGTCAGCGCGCGGCGCGGCGACCGTCGCTGCCGGTGCCGGTGCCGGTGCCGGTGCCGGTGCGGTCGGCGCGGCGCTGTCTGCGGGCTTGCCCACGGTCGCGGTGCCGGTGGCCGCCGCGCCGCTCAGGTCGGGCACATGGGTGTCCGCATCCGGCATCGGCTTGCCCAGCGCCACACCCTGGCCGGCACCGGCCAGCGCGGCCTGCTCGGCGTCCTGGGTCATGACCACGATGCTGATGCGGCGGTTCACCGGGTTCTGCGGGTCGGTCTTGTCGAACAGCACCGACGAAGACAGCCCCACCACGCGGGTGACCTTGGCGTCTTCCATGCCGCCGCCCACCAGCGCGCGGCGCGCGGCGTTGGCGCGGTCGGCGCTGAGTTCCCAGTTGGTGTAACCGGCATCGCTGCTGTAGGCGGTGGTGTCGGTATGGCCGGTGATGCTGATGTGGTTGGGCACCTGATTGATGAAGCTGGCCAGCTCGCGCAGGATGTCCACCGTGTACGGCTTGAGCTGGTCGCGGCCGATGTCGAACATCGGGCGGTTCTGCTTGTCCACGATCTGGATGCGCAGGCCATCGGGCGTGAGGTCCAGCAGCAACTGGTCCTTGAACGGCTCCAGCGCCTGGCTCTTGTCGATGGCTTCCTTCAGGTCCTGCATCAGCGCTTCCAGGCGCTGCTTGTCCTTGGCGCGGCTGTCCACGTCCGTATCGGCCGCGTTGTCGCGCTTGCGGCCCATTTCGTCCTTCTGCCCCTTGGCCATGTCGGCGGTGCCGCCGAGCTTGATCATCGAGGTGCTGGCGCCGCCGGGGCCGTTCATGCCGGGCGAGGGCGCCGGCGACTTGCCGGACAGCGGGCTGGGGTTGCGGAAGTATTCGGAGATCGCCGCGCGCTGTTCCTTGGTGGTGGCGGCCATCAGCCACAGCACCAGGAAGAAGGCCATCATCGCGGTCACGAAGTCGGCAAAGGCCACCTTCCAGGCGCCGCCATGGTGGCCGCCGCCCTGCACCTTCTTGACCCGTCGGATGATGACGGTGGATTTGCCCTCGGCCATGACCGTGGCCCTACTTGATCGTCTTCAGGTGCGTTTCGAAATCGCCGAAGCTCGGGCGCACGTTGGAGGGCAGGGTCTTGCGGGCGAATTCCAGCGCAATCTTCGGGTTGTAGCCACGCAGGCAGGCCAGCAGCGCGGTCTTGACCGCTTCGTAGATGCGCCCGTCCTGTTCGGCGCGCGCTTCCATCGCCGCCGACAACGGCGACACGAAGCCATACGCCAGCAGGATGCCGAGGAAGGTGCCGACCAGCGCGGCGCCGACGTGGTGGCCGATCTCCTCGATCGGCCCGCCGATCGAACCCATGGTGATCACGATGCCGAGCACCGCGGCCACGATGCCGAAGCCGGGCAGGCCGTCGGACACCTTGCTCAGCGCATGCGACGGCGCCAGGGCTTCGTGGTGGTGTTTTTCCAGTTCCAGTTCGAGCAGCGGTTCCAGTTCGTGCGGCTCGATGTTGCTGCCGATCATCAGGCGCAGGCAGTCGGTGATGAAGTCCAGCAGGTGATGGTCGGCCACCACCTTGGGGTAGTTGCCGAAGATGGTGCTGTCCTGCGGTTTTTCGACGTGGTCTTCCAGCGCCATGAAGCCGTCGCGGCGGGCCTTGTTCAACAGCTCGTAGATGAGGCTCAGGGTGTCCTTGTAGTCGTCGGACTTGTATTGCGGGCCCTTGAACACACCCATGATGCCGCTGAGGGTTTCCTTGACGATCTTGCCCGGCGTGCTGACCAGGAACGCGCCCAGCGCGGCGCCACCGATGATCATCAGCTCGTAGGGTTGCCACAGCGCGCCCAGCTTTCCGTGCGACAGCACATAGCCGCCGAGGACGCTGACGATGACGACAATGAAGCCAACGATGATGAGCATGGCGCAGCCGGAAGCAAACGGGGGGTTGCTAGTGGTTTCGGCTTGCGCGGCCGATTCTTGAAGCGCGCAGCGTGACGATGTGCGCTGTAACTGAACGTTTAGCCGATTGTCGTGGCGGCCTCATGCACGCATTTGATGGCCCCGCCACCGGCCAGCGACAGCGTCGCTTCGCCGGCATGCTCCCAGAACTGGTTGCCCTGGACATCGGCAAACCGAGCGCCGGAGGCCGCCTGCGCACTGAGCAGGGTCAGCGTGCGGTCTTCCAGGGTCAGCTGGATGGCATCGGTGGCCGGATCGAAGCGGGTGGTGATCGCGCGCTGGTCGCAGCGCCAGGCCACCGCCTGGGCGGGAAGCGACGGGCCGGCAGCAGGCGCGGCCGGTGCCGGCGTCTTATCGGGACGCGGCAGCGGGCCGGTCACGCTGGCGTCGGTGTCGGCCGGCGGCAGGCCGGTGGGGCTGTTGTCGGCGGCGGCAGGCGGCGTGTCTGCCGGCCTGGCCGTCTCCGCTGTGGACGGGGGGTGCCCGCGCTGCAACTGTCAAGGATAGTGGCCAGCAGGCCGGCGAGCATCAGGGGTAAGAACGTATGCATCTGCGTACTCCTGCCTGGATGTGACCACCACCACCGGGATGGCGGCGATCGGAACATGGCATCCGCCGGGCCGGCATGCGGGCCTGGCGCTGCCGATGCACCAGCGACCATCCTGCCGGCGCTGCGTCACCCGGGCCAGCCAGCCCGCGCAACCGTCAGGCAGGCTGCGTTTGGAGGCCTTCGCGCTCGGCTCCGCGCCGCCCTGGGCCAGGCCCGGCAGCCGCGCCGATGTCAGGCCGGCTGTGCTTCGGCGCCGTCGCGCTGTAGCGGGTTCGGGAGCGGCCGGCCATGTTCGGTGAAGCCCAGCGACACCGAGTTCAGGCAATGGCGCTCGCCGGTCGGCGGCGGGCCATCCGGGAACACATGGCCCAGATGGCTGTCGCAGCGCGCGCAGACGATCTCGGTGCGGATCATGCCGTAGCTGGTATCGCGGATCTCGCGTACATGCGCAACATCGTAGGGCGCGAAAAAGCTCGGCCAACCGGTGCCGGAATCGAACTTGGCGCTGGAGCGGAACAGCGGCAACCCGCACAGGCGGCAGGTGTAGACGCCCTCCAGCTTGTTGTCCAGGAACACCCCGCAGAACGGCGCCTCGGTGCCATGCTGCAGCAGCACGCGCTGTTCCTCGTCGCTGAGCCCGGCAATCAGGGTGTCGCGCTGGGCGGGGGAGGGCGGGGTGAGATCGAACTGGCTCATAGGGCTCTCGCATACGCGCGCGGGCGGCGTGCCGGCGTCTGCCCCTGTGATGTGGGCGCGGGGTGGGTGGTTCAACCGGTTGACCTGTTCATGAGTCGCGCGTGCGACTGAAGAGCCCGAGGCTTCGCGTACCCTCATCCGGCGCTGCGCGCCACCTTCTCCCCCATGAAGGAGGACAATATCCCGGCGGGAGAAGGGAGCGCAGCCTTAGGAACCCACAGGAGCCCCTGTCCCCGCGGGCGAAAAGGCGGGGCCAGCGCGCCATTGGCGCGCCTGCCTTTGAGCGCCCACGCTGCAAGGCGTGAGCCGGGGCGCGGAGCGAGGGGTTGGGGTGAGGGGTTGGGGTGAGGGTGAGGGTATGGGGCGAAGCCACCCTACCTGACGAAGCGTTCATCCCTCAGTGGGCTGCGCGCATTGCCGCCGCCTAGCTGCGCCCCCATCGATGAATCACTCCCGGTCACTCACGGTGCCTGTCATGGCGATCCATTCTTCGATGCGCGGCATGTTGTTCGGCGGCCTGCTCGGCATGGCCGGCGCGGCGCTGGCGCAGTCGGCGACCAGCACGCGCTCGTCCAATACCCTCCAGCCCATCGCCACCCCGGCACCGGCGCAGCCCAAGCTGGCGCCGCCGCGTGCGCTGCAACCGTCCAAGGCCTTGAGCCCGGTGCCCTCCCAGCTGGGCCAGCGCCCGGCCGCACCGAGCGTTCCCACCCGCGGCCCGGCGGGCACACCGGTTGCCCCGGCGGGCAGCGAGGTGCCGACGGCCACGCCGATGGTCTATGACCGCAATGGCCGGCTGCTGCAGGGCATGCAGCCGGCCGGTCCCAACCGGGTGCTGGATACCAAGACCGGGCGCTACTACGACGCGGTGCCGGCGGGCGATGGCATGCGCGTGGTGCGCTGACTGCAGCGGCGCGATCTGCTGGTGCCAACCGCCAACCGCCAACCGCCAATCCCGAATCCCGAATCCCGAATCCCGAATCCTGAATCCTGAATCCTGAAATCGCCGCCTCAATCGGCGATCGGCAACGCCAGCGTCTCCTTGACCTCTTCCATCACGATGTAGCTCTTGGATTCGCGCACATGCGGCATGGTCAGCAAGGTGCTGCCGAGCAGCTTGCGGTAGGAGGCCATCTCGCTGATGCGCGCCTTGAGCAGGTAGTCGAAATCGCCGGAGACCAGATGGCACTCCAGCACGTTGGGCAGCTTGAGCGCAGCGCGGCGGAATTCCTCGAAGATGTCGCCGGATTTGTAGGCCAGGCTGATCTCCACGAACACCAGCAGGCTGGCTTTGAGATAGTGGGGGTCCAGGCGCGCGTAGTAGCCGGTGATGGCGCCATCGCGCTCCAGCCGGCGCACGCGCTCGGTGCAGGGCGTGGTCGACAGGCCGACCCGCTCGCCCAGCTCGGTGAACGAAATGCGCCCCTCCTGCTGCAGGATGCGCAGGATCTTGCGGTCGATCTTGTCCAGCTCGCGGGCGCGGGTGGTCATGGGGTTTGCCTCGACAAGGTTTGGCAGGAAGTTTCACTGCAAAGGCGGCCTGATTCCAGAAACGACACTGCCTGGCTCGCAATATACTGCCTCTAACTGTCTCCCTCGGCGCTTGGTTGTGGGGGAATGCCCTTTCCCAGGAGAACGACATGCGGGTGCTCATTCTCGGTAGCGGCGTCATCGGCGTCACCAGCGCGTGGTATCTGGCGCAGGCTGGTTGCGAGGTCACCGTGGTCGACCGCCAGCCGGCAGCGGCGCTGGAGACCAGTTACGCCAATGCCGGCCAGCTGTCGTTCGGCTACACCTCGCCGTGGGCGGCGCCCGGCGTGCCTGGCAAGGCGGTGAAGTGGCTGTTCGAACAGCACGCGCCGCTGTCGATCCGCCCCACCCGCGATCTGCGCCAGCTGGCATGGCTGAGCCAGATGCTGCGCAACTGCACCGCCGAGCGCTATGCGGTGAACAAGGCGCGCATGGTGCGCATGTCCGACTACAGCCGCGATTGCCTCAACGCGCTGCGCGCGGACACCGGGATCGAATTCGAAGGCCGCCAGCTCGGCACCACGCAGTTGTTCCGCACCCAGCAGCAGCTCGACGCGGCCGCGCAGGACATCCAGGTGCTGGCCCAGTATGGGGTGCCGTACGAGCTGCTGAGCCCGGCGCAGATCGCCCAGTACGAACCCGGGCTGGCCGGCGGCGGCGCACAGATGGCCGGCGCGCTGCGCCTGCCCGAAGACCAGACCGGCGATTGCCGGCTGTTTACCCAGCGCCTGGCCGAGCTGGCCGCGCAGGCGGGCGTCACCTTCCGCTACGGGCAGCAGATCGAGCGGCTGGAGCATGCCGGCGGCCGCATCACCGGGGTGCAGATCGATGGATGCATGGAAACTGCCGACCGCTACGTGCTGGCGCTGGGCAGCTATTCGGCCGACCTGCTGCTCTCGCCCGGCCTGCATCTGCCGGTCTACCCGCTCAAGGGCTATTCGCTGACGATCCCGATCCGCGATGCGCAGCGTGCGCCGACCTCCACGGTGCTGGATGAGAGCTACAAGATCGCGCTGACCCGCTTCGACGACCGTATCCGCGTCGGTGGCATGGCCGAGGTGGCTGGCTTCGATCTGTCGCTGAATCCACGCCGCCGCGCCACCCTCGAGATGGTGGTCAACGACCTCTATCCCGGCGGCGGCGATCTGGCCCAGGCCGAGTTCTGGACCGGCCTGCGCCCGGCCACGCCGGACGGCACCCCGGTGGTGGGCGCCACCCCGCTCGCCAACCTGTTCCTCAACACCGGCCACGGCACGTTGGGCTGGACCATGGCCTGCGGCTCCGGACGCTACCTGGCCGACCTCATGCAGGGCCGCACGCCCGAGATCGATACCGAGGGGCTGGACGTGTTCCGCTACCTGTCGCCGCGCAGCGTGCGCCCGCAACGGGAGGCCGCGTAGTGCGTCCTGCGCAAGCGTCGATCGACCTGGAGGCGTTGCGTCACAACTATCGACTGGCCAAACGGCTGGGGGGCAGCAAGGCGCTGGCGGTGGTGAAGGCCGATGCCTATGGCCACGGTGCGGTGCGCTGCGCGCAGGCACTGGAGCCGGAAGCCGACGGTTTTGCGGTGGCCTGCATCGAAGAAGCGCTGGAACTGCGCCAGGCCGGCATCCGTGCGCCGATCCTGCTGCTGGAAGGCTTTTTCGAACAGGACGAGCTGCGCCTGATCGCCGAGCACGATCTCTGGACCGTGGTGTCCACGCCGCAGCAGGTGCGCGCGCTGGCTGAGTTCCAGAGCCCGCGACCGTTGCGGGTGTGGCTGAAGCTGGACAGCGGCATGCACCGGCTGGGCCTGTCGCCGGAGGATTTTCGCGCCGCCTGGCTGCGCCTGCGCGGGCTGCCGCAGATCGCCTCGCTGGTGCTGATGACCCATCTGGCGCGCGCCGACGAATTGGACTGCAGCCGCACCGACGAGCAGGCGGTGGCCTTTGCGCTCACCGCTGGCGGCATGCGCGCGGAAACCAGCCTGCGCAATTCGCCCGGCCTGCTCGGCTGGCCGGCGCTGCATAACGACTGGTCGCGCCCGGGACTGATGCTGTATGGCGCCAACCCGTTTCCGCACGACACCGAGCTGACCGCGCAGCTGCGCCCGGTGATGACGCTACGCTCGCGGATCATCTCGGTGCGCGAGTTGCCGGTTGGCGAGCCGGTGGGCTACGGTGCCCGCTTCGTGGCGCAGCGGCCAACCCGCGTGGGCGTGGTGGCGATGGGGTATGCCGACGGCTACCCGCAGTTCGCGCCCAATGGCACCCCGGTGCTGGTGGACGGCCAGGTCTGCCCGCTGATCGGGCGGGTCTCCATGGACATGCTCACGGTGGATCTGACCGATCATCCACAAGCCGATATCGGGACGCCGGTGCAACTGTGGGGCGAGGCCCCACGGCCCGGCATCTTGGCGGCGCACTGCAATGTCAGCGCGTATCAGCTGCTGTGTGGTTTGAAGCGGGTGCCGCGCGTCTATGTGGACGAAGCGGCGTCGGGCGAAGTTGCAGCGCGGTAACCTGCGTCCCTTCTCACGCCGGGACATTCTTCATGGGGGGAGAAGGTGGCGCGCAGCGCCGGATGAGGGTGCGCGCGCAACAACGTGCAGTCTGGATGCCACACAAGCTTCAACCATGCATGCCTGCGGCTGCCTCGCTACGCGACGCGAGGACCGAACCATCGATCAGCACGCCGGTGCCTCTGACTGCGAAGTGACCGACAAGCTGAGTTGACGGACAAGCAGAGAACCTCACGCCGCCAGTCACTGCGAACGCACCTAGCACCGCACGCCCAACAGACACAACGGCGCAGCGTGGTTGCGCGGTTGTGGTCTCAATCGGCAGTGGTCATCCGCGTTACGCAGGACGCCTTCGACGCCAGTGCCACCTACAACCCAGCGGTACTGCGATCGCCACGGAACTGCTTGCGCACCCAGTCGTCGATCATCGCTTTCTCAAAGCGCAGCGGATCGCTGTCGGTCAGCCGGGGGCCGCTCATCAGGAACGCAGAATTCACCAGCTTGCGCTCGCCCTGGTCGATCACCCGGCCATCGGCAGCGGTGAGCGTGTAAGTGAAACTCAAGCGTGGCGGATAGATGTCCTTGACCACGCGCACGTCCTGCAGGCGCGGGCCATGCCAGGGCTCGTATTGGCCAGCGCGGCGGATGTCGGTGATGGTCACGCTCAGATGCTGTCCTTCGGGCAGCTGGCGCGCGGCGCTTTGCTGGAAATGGGTCGCCAGCTGGGTGACCCAATCGCCGCGCTGCGCTTCCCAGCGATTGCCGCTGAAACGGAGATCGGAAAAGTCGGCCGGGTCGGTCCAGCGCACATCCACCTTGCCATCGCTGGCCAGCGCACGCGGCGCCTCGGGATCGGTGACGTTGCGGACACGGGCCTGGACGCCGGTGGCGGCTAGCAACCCTGCCAGCAACAGGCCGGCGCCGGAAACACTAAAACGTTTCATGGAAAGCCTCCAAGCGTGCGGTACGTCGCGTACCGTGCGTCCGTGCAGTGTGGGGGCGCGCCGGGAGGCCCGCAACGCGCGCAGCGCCCAGGCTGGAATGGCGTTGCCACCCGGTTAATCCGCGCCCTGCAGGCCGTGACGGTGGGTTCACCGCGCCTGCGCCTGCGCTTCACGGGTCAGCCGGGAAGATCAACGACATGGACATCCACTCTTACCGCACAAAGTCAGCTTCTCCGGTGCCGGCGCATATGCCGGCGGACGTGCGCCTGCAGTTCATCGACTGGGCAAAGCAGCACGGCCACAACCCTGTGACCGGGGCTGCTGCCTTTGTCGCCCTGCAGAGCGAGGTGGACCTGGATCTGGCCACCCGGACGCTGCGGCTGGACCCCGGTGCCGACCCGCGGGATGCCTTGCGCGACCACCTGGCCGCGTTGGCACGCCAGGTCGATGTCGCGGTGCAGTTTCCGCCGGTGTATGCCTACACCGCTGCGACCGGCCTGGGATACCGCTACTCGTTGATGCTGGTCATCGCCGAAGACTGCGTCGAATGGACCGGGCGGGTCTGGCAGGACCTGGACTATCAGGGAATGCTCACCGGCCGCGGGCAGGGACCGCGCGCCAACTACACTCAACTGGCGCGCATGGCGCTGGAACACGAGCTTGATCAGGAGCGTCCCCGTTATGTCCAGGCATGAACTCGAGCTGGAGTTGCCCCTCGCTACGCAGGTCGTCACGGCCGAGGATGGCTTCAGCCAGCGCTGCCACAGCGAATGCGCCGAACTGGGCCTGTCGCGGGTACGGTTGCTGCTGCTGGATGCCGACTATGCCCGCTCCACCGCCTGGCGCGAGGAAGCGCAGCGCTGGATGGACGAGCAGCTGCGCCGCGAAGGCGAATGGGTGTTTCGTGGCGTGATCGTCGGCATCGTGGTATTGGCAAGCTGTATTGCCCTGACCGCCGCCACCTTGTGGTGACTCTGCGAAAGCCCGGCGCTCCCGGGCCGCAGGTAATCGATCCGTGATCGCTGTCGGCCGCCTGTGCACCCGCTGACGACATCGGGCATGGTTCCATCTGCCCGTCATCTGCTCCGGCAGCATCCGTGGTTTCCGATTTGAGCACCTCCAGCCCCAGTCCCGATCTGGCAGCCGCGTTGCCGGCCGCCATCGCCGAGCCCTTCCTCGATCCGGGGATGTACCACGAGATCTTTCACAATATCGACGCCGGTTTCTGCGTCATCGATCTGGTGTTCGACGGTGACCATGCGGTTGACTACATCATCCGTACGACCAATGGCGCCTTCGAGCGTTACACGGGGCTGTCGAACGCGCTGAATGTCTCCATCCGCGACATGCTGCCCGAGCATGAGCAAGAATGGTTCGATCGCTACGGGCAGGTGGCCCGCACCGGCAACCGCATCCACTTCGAAATGCAGGCCAAGGCGTTGCGCCGCTGGTACTCGGTGGACGCGTTCCGGGTTGGACAGCCGGAACAGGCACGGGTGGCGGTGTTGTTCATGGACATCACCGAGCGCAAGCGCGTGGAGCGCGAGCTGGCCGAAAGCGAGGCGCGCTTCAGCGCGCTGGCCGACGGCTTGCCGATGCCGGTGTGGGTGCTGGATGCGCAGGGCGTGGTGCGCTTCGTCAATAGCGCCTACGGCGAGTTCTTCGGCCTGGATATTTCCAGCGGCACGGTGTCGGCGTGGAGCGAGCTGCTGCATCCGGACGACCTGCCGATCTTCCAGTTCGAGTTGTCTGCCGCGCTGGAAGAGCAGCGCGGGCTGCGTGCGCTGGTGCGCGCGCGCCGTCACGATGGCCAGTGGCGCTGGATCGAAATGACTGCCACGCCGCGCTATTCGGCCGACGGGCGCTTCATCGGCCTGGCCGGCAGCAGCCCGGACGTGACCGAGCAGCGCGAGATCGAACTGGCGCGTGAGCAGCTGCTCGAATCCGAGCGCAGCGCACGTAACGAAGCCGAAAGCATGGCGCGGCTCAAGGATGAGTTCCTGGCCACCTTGTCGCACGAGTTGCGCACGCCGCTGACCACCATCCTGGGCTGGAGCGAGTTGTTGCTGCAGCGGGTCGAAGAAGGGCATGCCAACTACAAGGGCCTGTCGGTGATCGCCAGCAGCGCACGCGCGCAGAAGCGGCTGATCTCGGACATGCTCGATCTGAGCAGCATGCTGCTCGGCAAGGTGCAGCTGGAAGTCGAATCGTTGGATCTGGCCGAGCAAGTGCGCGAAGCGCTCAACACCCAGGAACTGGCCGCCGAAGGCAAGGACCAGATCCTGCAACTGCATGCGCCGTCCACGCCGTGCCTGGTGCTGGGCGATGCCACGCGGCTGCAGCAGGTGCTGTGGAATCTGCTCTCCAACGCGATCAAGTTCACCCCGGCACATGGACGCATCGATGTCAGCATCGAGCGCGATGACGGCCACCTGCTGGTGGCAGTGCGCGATTCCGGCGACGGCATCGCCGCCGAATTCCTGCCGCATTTGTTCGGGCGGTTCCGGCAGGCCGACGGCACCACCACGCGGCAGCATGGCGGGCTGGGCCTGGGCCTGGCGATCGTGCAGCAGCTGGTGGAAATGCATGGTGGGCAGGTCGGCGCCACCAGTGGCGGCCGCGGCAAGGGTGCCACCTTCACCGTGCGCCTGCCCGAACATGTGCCCGACCAGGGCAAGCGGCGGCGGCGCGAGCTGCGTCGGCGCCTGATGTCCGAACAGATCGTCGAAGCGCGTGCGCTCAATGGCCTGCGCCTGCTGGCAGTGGAAGATCAGCCGGACATGCTCGACTACCTGCGCCGGCTGCTCGAAGAGCAGGGCGCGGAGGTCGTCACTGCCGGTAGCGCCACCGATGCGCTGGCCTTGATCGATCATCGTGGCCACGCTCGTTTCGATGTGATGCTGACCGATATCGGCATGCCCGGCATGGATGGCTACGGCCTGATCCGTACCGTGCGCGAAAACCTGGGCCTGGACGCGCGCGCGCTGCCGGCGGTGGCAGTCACCGCGCTGGCCCGCGATGACGACCGCAAGCGCGCGCTGGATTCGGGCTTTCAGGAGCATCTGGCCAAGCCGTATAGCGTGGCGCAACTGGTCACCGCAGTGCGCGCGGCGCGCGAAGCGGCCGAGTAAGACAAGGCAGGTGATGGTGCCTGCGCGGCAATCGTCGCGCCCCCTGGGTCGGCCATGTGACATCGTCAGTGATGTGTTTAGCGATGTCACTGCCCGGACCTTGCCGGGCGCACTGGCATGCCGCCGTTGCGCCATGCGGCGAGAGCTCGAGCGGGTACGGGCAGGCTTGCTGTGCCTTTCACGCACGCTGGCCTAGCGTGATGCTCCGCGCCGATGGATTGCCCCGATGCCCAAGTACGCCCCCCACGTGTATACCGAACAAGTGCAGATCGCCACCCTGGAGCATTGGGTCTCCCTGCTCGGTGACCAGGAGCGGGTACGCGTCGAACTCGACGACGGCAGCATGCTGAGCGGCACTGTCGCGGTGCGCCCCAGCATCCAGACCTATCTCGACGACAGCGATAACGAGGGCCTCAATGGCCAGCTGCGTCTGGATCAATTGGATGCGTCGCAGGAGCCCCACTGGATCTGGATGGACCGCATCGTGGCGGTGCATCCGCTCCCGCCGGGTGCAGATCCACACGGCGTCTGACGCAGATGTCTTGACGATGTGTTTACTTCTCGCTGAGCTGTTGGCGGCATGATGACTGGCCGTCGCAACGGTTCAGGACTCTTCCGCAATGAATGCACCCGTGTCCACGCTGGTTCGCTGGCCGCTGTCGCTGATGGTCATCGCCATTCTTGCCGGTTGCGGCGATACCGCCACGCTGGCCATCGAACAGGGGACCGGACCGGACCCGCAGCTGCCCGAACCGGTGAAGCGCTTGATCCCCACGGTCAAGATCGCGCCGGTCAAGCGCTGGGCGGCCAATGCAAAGCCCATGGCTGCCGACGATCTGCAGGTCAGTGCGTTCGCGCGTGACCTGGATCACCCGCGTTGGGTCTATGTGCTGCCTAACGGCGATGTGCTGGTGGCTGAAACCGCAGAGCCGCCCAAGCCTGAAAATGCCGAGAGTGGTGGCGGTCTGCGCAAGAAGGTGCAGGGCGCGGTGATGAAAAAGGCTGGCGCGGTCGTGCCCAGCGCCAATCGCATCACCCTGCTGCGCGACGCCGACGGCGACGGCGTGGCCGAAGTCCGCACGCAATTCATCAGTGGGCTGTACTCGCCGTTCGGCATGGCCCTGGTAGGCGACCGGTTCTACGTAGCCAATGCCGATGCGCTGGTGAGCTTTCCGTACACGCCCGGCGACACCCACATCACCGCCAAGCCCACCTTTGTGGCCAATCTGCCCGGCGGCTTGAACCATCACTGGACCAAATCGCTGCTGGCGAGTGCGGATGGCAGCAAGCTGTATGTCGGCGTGGGGTCCAACAGCAACGTCGCCGAAAACGGCATGGAGGCCGAGCTCAATCGCGCCGCCATCCTGGAAATCGACCCGGCGACCGGCAGTAGCCGCGTGTTCGCCAGTGGCTTGCGCAATCCTGTGGGGACCGCATGGGAGCCGCAGAGCAAATCGTTGTGGGTGGTGGTCAACGAACGCGACGAAATCGGCAGCGACCTGGTGCCGGACTATCTGACCTCGGTGCGCGATGGCGGTTTCTATGGCTGGCCCTATAGCTATTACGGACAGCATGTGGACGAGCGGGTCCAGCCGCAGAATGCCGAGCTGGTGGCCAAGGCCATCAAGCCGGACTATGCGCTGGGCCCGCATACTGCCTCGCTGGGGCTGACCTTTGCCAGCGGCACGCTGCTGCCGGAGCGCTTCCGCCAGGGCGCCTTTATCGGCCAGCACGGCTCGTGGAATCGTGACCCGCCCAGCGGCTACAAGGTGTTGTTCGTGCCATTCGTGGGCGGCAGGCCCAACGGCGCTCCGATCACCGTGCTGGATGGATTCCTGGATGCCGAGGGCAATGCACAGGGGCGTCCGGTGGGCGTGAGCTCCGACAACACCGGCGCCTTGCTGGTGGCCGACGATGTGGGCAATGCGATCTGGCGCGTGACCCCGAAGACGCGCTGAACCCGCTGACAGGTGGCCGTGCAAGCAGGCAGCTGCAGCACGCGCTATCTCCAACACCACAGGCTGCCATTCGGCGTATCTGCCCATCATCTGGGACGGTGCATCTGGCGCAAACGTCTGCGCCAACGAGAGTCTGCGTGACGACTAAAAAAACCGGGCAGATGCCCGGTTTTCGTTAACGCTGGCACGCCAGCAATCGCTCAGGCAGACGCTAGCTAGCATTGAAGATGCCGTTGCATCGACACCCTGGATGTGAAACGTTCCAACGCCTTGCATTCAGCATCGACTCTGCTCAGCGTGGTGCTTCCGGTGATGCACTGAAGCGACGCGCATAGCCACGTTCTTCGGTGATGCGGCTGATATCGTCGTCGGCCATTTCCGGCGCCCCGTAGACCGCATAGGCCACGCTGCCATCGTCGCGTTCGCCAACCTGGTGCAGGCGGTAGCGGGGTCGGCCGGCACCGGTGTTTTCGGGGTAGTGCATCGGTGGCGGGGTGTCGTCCAGATCCATTTCGCTGTTGTCGACAACTCCTCCTACGAACAAGGCTCGCATCGCGTCTCTCCGGTGTGGGCTTGGATTCCAGCCTAGGGCAACGCTGATCAAGTCGGTCCCTATCGGAGAAAATATGCCCCTTCCTTCAAATCGGAACGACCGATGAAACAGCAGACATTGGCGATGGCGGC
>NZ_CM002139.1:4072936-4176017 GCF_000454545.1 Xanthomonas cassavae CFBP 4642 | reverse complement strand
TAAGGCAACGCTGATCAAGTCGGTCCCTATCGGAGAAAATATGCCCCTTCCTTCAAATCGGAACGACCGATGAAACAGCAGACATTGGCGATGGCGGCCGATCAGGGCAGTGGATTCGAGCAGCATCGTCGGCCGACGCGCCGGGATGTGTTCCTGTCGACGATGGAGCAGATCGTGCCGTGGTCGGCACTGTGCGCGGTGATCGAGCCGTACTATCCGAAGGCAGGCAATGGCCGGCCGCCGGTCGGCCTGGAACGGATGCTGCGGATGTATTTGGTGCAGCACTGGTTCAATCTGGCCGATGAGGCCTGCGAGGAAGCGCTACTGGACAGCACGGCGCTGCGGCGGTTCGTGGGGATCGACCTGGGCCGCGAGCGGGTTCCGGACGCGACGACACTGCTGAAGTTTCGTCGCCTTCTGGAGACGCACGAGCTGGGGGCGGAGCTGTTCTTGCAAGTGAACCGGGAATTGGAAGCACGTGGCCTGAAGGTGGGCACGGGCACCATCGTGGATGCGACTATCATCGGCGCGCCCAGTTCGACGAAGAATGCGGACAAGGCCCGCGATCCGGACATGCATCAGACCCGCAAGGGGCAGCAGTGGTACTTCGGGATGAAGCTGCACATCGGCGTGGATAGTCGTAACGGCCTGGTGCATAGCGCGGCGGTGACGGCGGCCAATGTGCATGACAAGCACCTGCTGGGAGACCTGCTGCACGGGGAGGAACGCCGGGTCTATGGAGACAGCGCCTACGCCAGCCAGAAGGCGCTGATCGGCACGCATGCACCGCACGCCCGGGACTTCACCAACCAGCGGGTTCGCAAGCGTGGCGAAGTGAATGAGGTGCAGCGCCAGCGGAACCGCAACAAGTCGAAGATCCGTGCCCGTGTCGAGCACGTGTTCGCGGTGGTGAAGCGGCTGTGGGGCTTTGCCAAGGTGCGTTATCGCGGGCTGGACAAGAACGCGAACCGCTGCTTCGTGGCCCTGGGCCTGGCGAACCTGTACCTGGCGCGGGTGCGTTTGGCGGGATAGTTGCGCCTGCGGGGCCGCAAAAGCGGCCCGCAGCGCCCGGAAACGGGCATGGAAGGACGGCTGATCGTAGATCCAAGTGCGTCATGAGCCGGATCGGCCAGTTCGCTGGCCGTTGCGACTACTTGATCAGCGTTGCCNNNNCGCCCGGAAACGGGCATGGAAGGACGGCTGATCGTAGATCCAAGTGCGTCATGAGCCGGATCGGCCAGTTCGCTGGCCGTTGCGACTACTTGATCAGCGTTGCCCTAGACCACACTGCTGCGAAGACACCTGCGCGCGATGGCGTGGGGCATCGTGCTTGTCGGTCTGCTGTGCCCGTGCATGCGGACTGACAATGGCAGGCAGCAGGGCAAGCCAAAGGAGGATGCGCATGGGGCGTGCTGCCGTCCTGGAGGCGTTACGCATGGTCGCCACAGCGGAAACAGGTAGTCGCGTGTCGAAAGTCATTGGCGCCGCGCCCTTGCAACGCTGCCGATCTGCAGACATCACCGATGCCGACACACCATCGTGCAATCGCATGGCCCAGACGCAAAAAACCCCGCCTGAGCGGGGTTTTTTGCGTTTTGCCGTGAGTCGTGGTGCCCAGGAGAGGACTCGAACCTCCGCGAAGTTGCCCCCGCTAGCACCTGAAGCTAGTGCGTCTACCAATTCCGCCACCTGGGCGACTCAGGGGGCGAATTGTGCAAGCTGCACGCGCGGCTGTCAACGCATCTTCCGCAGAAATATTTGCCGTCGCCGTCGCCGTCGCCGTCGCCGTCGCCCGCGCTGCGCGTGACCGGGACAGCGCCACCATCGGCGCAGGCGCGCAACATGCGTCCGCCGCTGCAGCCGCCGCTTACGGCAGCTGCGTGGCCTGCAAGGCGACCTCCACGCTCTGCACCGGTTCGCTGGCCGAGCGCGCCAGCTGCACGCGATACGTGCCCGCTGCGATCTTCCACTGCCGTGCCTTCGCGTCGAAATCGGCCAGCGTCTTCGGCTCGGCCACCACCTGCACGCGGCGCTTCTCGCCGGGCTTGAGCGTGAGCTTCTGCCAGCCGATCAGGCGCAGCGGGGTGGCGTGGCCCTCCGGCAGCACGAGGTAGAGCTGCGGTACCGTAGCGCCTTCGCGTTCACCGGTGTTCTCCACGTCGAAACGCGCGGTGAGCGTGCTGCCTGTTGCATCCACCTGCAGGTTGCCCATGTCAAAGCGGGTGTACGACAGGCCATGCCCGAACGGATAACGCGGGGTGAGCTTGCGTGCGGCAAACCATTTGTAGCCGACGTTGGCGCCTTCGATGGTGTAGTCGATGGTGTCCTCGCCGGGTTTGGCCGGCTTGAAGCCAAGGCCGGGAATCGACGGGCGTGGCAGCTGCGATTCGTCCACCGGCCAGGTCACCGGCAGGTGGCCGGACGGATTCACCGCGCCGGTGAGCAGGTTGGCGATCGCCTCGCCGCCGCCGATGCCCGGGTACCACGCCTGCAACACCGCCGGCACGCGCTCGGCCCAGGGCATGCGCACCGGCCCATTGGTTTCCAGGACCACCGTGGTTTTGGGGTTGGCCTTGGCCACCGTCTCGATCAGGGCGTCCTGGTTGTCGGGCAATTGCATGTCCGGCAGGTCCACCGATTCGGCCGCCCACTGGGTGGCAAACACGATCGCCACGTCGGCGGCCTTGGCCGCGCGTGCGGCAGCGGCGCGGTCGGCGCCATCCACGTAGTCGATCTGCACGTTCGGCAATGCGGCGCGCAGCGCCTGCAGCGGCGAAGACGGATGGATGATCACCGGGCCCGGCCAGGTGGTCGGGGTGAGGCCGGGCACCGCATTGCCGCCGTTGATCGTGTAGTCCACCCGCGAGGAGCCGCCACCGGACATCACGCCCTTGTCGGCATAGCCGCCGATGACCGCGATGCGGCGCACCTGGCTGGACAGCGGCAAGGTGGCCTGCTCGTTACGCAGCAGCACGCTGCCTTCTTCGGCAACCTGCTGCGCGGCCAGTTGCCCGGCCTTGCCATCGATGGGTTGGCGCTGAGTCGGGTGATCGAATGCGCCATGCGCGAACAGGCTGCGCAAGACCCGCTTGACCATGTCGTCCAGGCGCGCGCGCGGCACCACCCCGGCACTCACCGCCATGCGCAACGGCGCGTCGAAGAACACCGCCGCATCGAACACTTCGCCGGCCGATTGCTGGTCCAGCTCGGCCAGCGCGGCTCTGGAGCCGCTGTGCACGCCGCCCCAGTCGGACATCACGTAGCCGGGGTAGTGCCATTCCTGCTTGAGTACCTGGTTGAGCAGGTAATCGTGCTCGCAGCCGTAGATGCCATTGATCTTGTTGTAGGAGCACATCACCGAGGCGGGGTCGCCGATCTTGAGCGCGATCTCGAAGGCCAGCAGGTCCGATTCGTGCATGGCCTGCTCGCCGAGTTGCGCGCTGTGGAAGTTGCGCCGGGTTTCCATGTCGTTGAGCGCGAAGTGCTTCATCGTCGATAGCACATGCGCGCTCTGCACGCCGCGGATCGACTCGCCGACCATGCTGCCGGCCAGCAGCGGGTCTTCGCCGGCATATTCGAAATTGCGGCCGTTGCGCGGGTCGCGCTGGAGGTTGACGCTGCCGGCCAGTAGCACATTGAAGCCCTGCTGCCAGGATTCGCGGCCCATGGTCCGCCCGCCCTCAAAGGCCAGCTGTCGATTCCAGCTGGACGCGGTGGACGGGCCCGATGGCATCGCGGTGGCGTAGTCGCCCTTGCGGATGCCGCCGGGATTGGTCACGCCAACGCCGGCATCGGCCAGTTGCTGCGCCGGGACGCCCAGCCGTGGAATACCCGGCACATAGCCGGCCGAGCCCAGCGCGCCCTCGGGCTTGGGGATCTTGTCGGTGCCCAGGCCGAAGTAGCTGCGCAGCATCTGGAATTTTTCGTCTTCGCTCATCTGTGCGAGCAGCCGGTCGGCACGCTGGTCCGCCGTCAGTGCGGTATCCATCCACGGCTGCGGCGCGGCAGCCGTTTGCGCTACTGCCGCCGGTGCAGCCAGGGCCATGCCCAGGCTCATCACCACCGCCAGCACCAGCGGGCGCGAACGGGAGACGGGGTATGTAAACGTTTTCAGATCGGGATGTGGCACGGGGTGTCCTTTGTTGCGGGGTCATGTCAAAACAGGTCGGGCACCGCGGTGCCCGGATCGGAGGGCGCTCTGGCGCGCCTGGCCGCTCGCCGAACTGGCGGGGCCGTCAGAAGTCGGTCTGCGCGGTCCGCAGCACCGGATACAGCTGATAGCGCTCGTCCCAGGAGGAATGGCGCCGGGCGAAAAATTCCAGCCGCGCCTGCGGGTCGGCGGCAAAGGTCGTGTCGTTGGCCAGGCGCTGTTCGAACTGCGCCTTCAGTCCGGCATCGCGGGCCAGCATGTCGCGCGCCACGTCTTCGGCGACGTAGGCCTCCATGTATTCCTTGCGTTCGAAGGCGGTATTGAAAAAGCCCCACTGCAGCAACGAGTCCGGCGCCTGTGGTTCCAGCATCGCCATCACCAGGCGCGCCTTGGGTTGGGCGATGGGCACGAACAGCGAGCCGGCCGGGACGGCGCGGCGTTCCTCGCGCCATTGCCCACTGACTTCCACGGTTTGATGGCCTTCTTTGGAACGTGCCGCAAAACGGGTGTCTTCGGCACGGAAGCTCTGCACCGGGTAGTCGGCAGCACTGTCGATGGTGCGGAAGGCGACGCCGTGCAGGCGCAACTTCTCTGCGACGAAGGCGGCCTGCGCGGCCGGCACCAGATAGCCGCCGCGCGGCGCGTCGACCACCAGATCGGGGGCGATCTGATCGCGCAGCGGCACGTTCCAGATTTGCGGGGTGCTCTCGTCGTAGCGCGTCATCAATGCGCCGGAAATCGGCGAGGGCGTACGCGTGTACGCATAGCCGCGAAACGCCACGGTGCGCGCCTTGGGGCCGGCCGCAAAACTCAGTGGCTCGGACGTGCCGGCCAGGCGACTGGCGCGTTGGTCGGCAGCCAGCGCATCGGCGCGCCAGGCGGTGCCATGTCTGGCTGTCTGCTGCAGCACCGAGACGATGGCGTTGCGGGTCACCCGCACGCGCGTGGGGTAATCCTTCCACGAGTGCGTTTCCACCAGCATGCCGAAGCGATTGCGCAGCAGGAAATAGCCATGCGAGAAGCGCGGCGGCGACACGTCGTCGGCAAAGCCGGAGGTGGGATCGTCCTCGCGCACGAAGGAGGGGTAATACGGCAGCGGCAGCGAGCCCTGCTTGCGCAGGTCGGCCAGCACCGCATCGCGCCAACGGGTGCCGTCGCGCTGCAGGGCGGTGTCGCCCGCGTGCACCGGCTCCACCTGCACCGAGACGTCGTGCTCGAACTTGGCGCCGTCGGTGACGTGCAGGTCCACGACCATCAGCGGGTCCCATTGCTGCACCAGGCGCAGCATGGCCTGCATTTCCGGCGCGTCGGCCTTGAGGTAGTCGCGGTTGAGGTTGAGGTTCTGCGCGGTGGTGCGCCAGCCCATCTGTTCCGGCCCGCGCTGGTTGGGGCGGTTCAAGGCGCCGAAGCGCTCATGGCCATCGATGTTGAACACCGGCACGAACACCCACACCAGCTTGTCGAGCACGCCCTTGCCGGCCTTGCCGTCCAGCAGCTCGCGCAAGGCCAGGAAGCCGGCGTCCTTGCCATCGATCTCGCCGGCATGGATGCCGCCCTGGATCAGCACCACCGGCAGTTTGCGTTGCGCGGCGGCGTCTGCATCCAGCGCGCCGCTGGTGGAGACGACCAGCGCCTTCATTGGCCGGCCTTCGGGCGTGGTGCCGAACTGCATGCAGCGCACCGCCTGTGGATAGCGCTGCGCAAAGGCATCGCACAGCGCAATGACTTCGTCGTAGCGGCCGGTCTGCACGAACCCGCTGCGCTCGGCCACGCTGGTCAGCGGCTCGGCGGCAAGCACAGTGGAAACGGAAGTCGATAACAACAGGCCCAGGGCCAGGCGGGTGTAGCGGGGCATCCAGCAGTCCGGTGGTCCAGGAAAACGTTTGCAATGTAGCCGAGCCGGCGCGGCAGGCCAATCTGCACTGCGGCATGCGCGCATCGTTCGAGCGGCCACGACCACGTGCCGCGTCGCCAGCTGCGGGCGTTCGCTGCGCAGCGTTCTGCCGCCGCACCTGGTGCACGGTTGCAACCGGATGGATGCAGCACTGTGCAGCCGCATGGCGGCCAACCAGCTGGCGCCGGTACGATAGGGCCTGTCACCCGTTCGACCGGACCGCCTTTGACCACCACGACCTTGCCCGGCCCCACTGCCGGCGCGCGCCTGCCGCGCCAGATTCCTTTCATCATCGGCAATGAAGCCTGCGAGCGTTTCAGCTTCTATGGGATGCGCAACATCCTGGTGCAGTTCCTGATCACTTCGCTGCTGCTGCAGGAGATCAGCGGCCCCGGCCGCGAGGCCGAAGCCAAGCACATCCTGCACAGCTTCATGATCGGGGTGTATTTCTTCCCGTTGCTGGGTGGGTGGCTGGCCGATCGGCTGTTCGGCAAATACAACACCATCCTGTGGTTCAGCCTGGTCTACTGCGCCGGGCACGCGTGCCTTGCGATGTTCGAAGGCAGCCGCAACGGTTTCTTCGTCGGGCTGGGGCTGATCGCGCTGGGCGCGGGCGGTATCAAGCCGCTGGTGGCCTCGTTCATGGGCGACCAGTTCGACCAGTCCAACAAGCATCTGGCCAAGGTGGTGTTCGACGCCTTCTACTGGATCATCAATTTCGGCTCGTTGTTCGCCTCGCTGCTGATTCCGTTGGCGCTGAAGAACCTGGGGCCGTCCTGGGCGTTCGGCATCCCCGGCATCCTGATGTTCGTGGCCACGCTGGTGTTCTGGCTGGGGCGCAACCGGTACGTGCGGGTGCCGTTGCCGCCGAAGGACCCGCACGGATTCGGCGCGGTGGTGCGCACCGCGCTGCTGACGCGCGTGCCGGGGCAGGGCCGTCCGGGCCTGGTGCTGGCCTCGCTCTCGGTGGTGCTGGCGCTGGCGAGTTTCGCCTGGGTCCAGCCGCTGGGCATCGTCATCTGCCTGTGCATGGCGCTGGTGCTGTTGCTGGCCGGCATCGGCGGCGGCACCTGGTGGCAGCTGGATCGCGCGCGCGGCACGCATCCGGATGCGGCGGTGGAAGGGGTGCGTGCCTTGCTGCGGGTGCTGGTGATCTTCGCGCTGGTGACGCCATTCTTCTCGCTGTTCGACCAGAAGGCCTCGACCTGGGTGCTGCAGGGGCGCGAGATGACCATGCCGGCCTGGTTCACCGCGTCGCAGATGCAGGCGATCAATCCGCTGCTGGTGATGCTGCTGATCCCGTTCAACAATCTGGTGCTGTACCCGCTGCTGCGCCGGGTTGGCTGGGAGCCCACGCCGTTACGGCGCATGACCAGCGGCATCGCCTTCAGTGGCGTGGCCTGGATTGTGGTGGGGGCGATCCAGGTGGTGATGGATGGCGGCGAGCCGATGCATATCGCCTGGCAGATCCTGCCCTATGCCTTGCTCACCTTCGGCGAGGTGCTGGTGTCGGCCACCGGCATCGAGTTTGCCTACAGCCAGGCGCCGCCGTCAATGAAGGGTGTGGTGATGAGTTTCTGGTATCTGACCACCACGGTCGGCAACCTGTGGGTGCTGCTATCGAACGTGGCGGTGCGCAACGAGACGGTGACCGCGCATATCGCCGATACTGGACTCAGCGAAGCGGCGTTCCTGATGTTCTTCTTCGCGGCCTTCGCATTCCTGGCGGCACTGGCCTTCGGCCTGTATGCGCGCGGTTATCGCATGGTCGACAATTACCGTTCTGCCTGAGGTCCGCATGATTACCCTGATCTTGATCGCCATCACCGGCATCGTCTCCTGGATGGCGTTCAACAACCGCAAGTTGAACGACCGCCTGATCCTGTGGCCGCCGGCGGTGGACAAGCACAAGCAGTACGACCGGCTGGTGACCTACGGCTTCATCCATGCCGACCTGGGCCACCTGGTCTTCAACATGGTCACGCTGTTCTTCTTCGGCCGGGTGATCGAGAACGTGATGCTGCAGCTCACCGGCAGTGTGCTGACCTATCCGCTGTTCTATCTGGCCGCGCTGGTGGTGTCGATCCTGCCCAGCTACCTGAAGAACCAGAACAACCCCAACTATTTGAGTCTGGGCGCCTCCGGTGCGGTGTCGGCGGTGCTGTTCGCCTTCATCCTGCTGCAGCCGTGGACCATCATCCTGGTGCTGTTCATTCCGGCACCGGCGATCATCTATGCGGTGTTCTACGTGGGCTACAGCCTGTGGATGGACCGCCGCGGTGGCGATCGCATCAACCACAGCGCGCACCTGGCCGGTGCGGCCTTCGGGGTGATGTTCATGCTGATCATGGAGCCGCGGGTACTGCAGATCTTCCTGGAGCAGCTGTCCAACCCGCGCTTGGGCTGAGTGACAGCCCGCAACGGCGGGCGATGTCCCCCGGCGGGCGCGTGTCCCGGCGGCCTGGTGCGGGCCCGGGGTGCAGATGCCAGCCAGGCCAGGACCGCGGTGGTGCATGACGGGTCCTGGCCGATGCGGCAGTGTCGACCTCAGGCCGCAGTGCGTTCCTGATCGGTGGCGAGTGCCGAGCCGGACACTGCGCCGTAAGCCTGCTGCAGGCGCTGGTAGACCGTGTCGTTGAGCTGCGCGAAGTCGGGATTATGGGTGTCGCCGGCGATGGCGAACTGTAACAGCCCTTCCAGCAACGAGCTGTCGCTCTGCGCGTTGTTTCCTGCCGAATCATTGTGCATGCGGTGACTCCTCATAGGTAAGACGAGGGCGCCAGGCATGCCGGAGACCGGCTGCGGCGAGCGCCATCGAGTCAGCTATCGGCGCTGCTGCAGCGAACTTGAGCAGGTCATCGCCGAGCCGGGCGGCCGGTCACAGCGTGGATTCATTTTCACGCAGGCGCGGCGTCGCGCTGGTCACACTGGCGGTACTTGGAAGCGGTGCAGACCCTGATGAAGGCAGCGACAGTGCACGTCGACCATGACCCGACACAGCAGCATTTCGTCGTAGACACCGATGGACAACGCGCCGAGCTGGTGTACCGCCGCGACAGTGCAGGCATGACCATCGCCTACACGCTGGTGCCGGAGGCGATCGCGGGTCGCGGGATCGCTGCCGCGTTGGTCGAGGCCGCTCTGGAGTTTGCCCGGGCAGCCGGGCTGAAGGTGGTACCCGTGTGCAGTTATGCGCAGGCCTACGTGCGTCGACATCCACAGTTTCAGGATCTGCTGGCCTAACGGCCGCAGCAGCACGTCAATCAGGGGAGCGGGTGGGAATGGGGCGGTTGCTTGCAGGAAATGGGGTGCGGGGCCTGCTGATGCTGGCGCTGTTGACGGGTTGCACGCAGCGCGAACCGGCTACTGCCGAGCCGGCCGAACCGGTGGCCGATGCCGCTGTGGCAACGCCGCCGCCGGTCGAGCCGGCAATGGTGCAGAGCGGTCCGCTGGAAGACGTGATCGAGCATGCGCCTGCCTATATGGTGGGTATCAGCTACCCGCGCGGCCTGGATGCCTATCCGGAACTGACCGCGTTGATCCGCAGATACGCGCAGGACGCGCGCAGCGAATTGATGCAGGCCGTCTCCGGTCTCGGCAACGACAAGCCTGCCGCGCCCTACGAGTTGTCACTGGCATTCGAAACGGTGTTGCAGACCGCCGACCTGATCGTGATTTCCGCCGACGGCAGCCGCTATACCGGCGGTGCACATGGCGAGCCATTGGTCGCGCGTTTCGTGTGGCTGGTCAAGGAGCGCAAGCAGTTGACTGCGCAGGCGCTGATTCCGGATGCGGCAGGGTGGGGCAAGATCGGGAGTGCGGTGGCCGCACAGCTACACGCCGCTGCCACGCAGCGCGTGGAAGCCGACCGCGTGCCGATCGAAGAACAAGCCGAACAGGTGGCATCGGCCGATCGCATGATCGCCGAGGGCACTGCCGCGCAGGTGGACAACTTCGCGCAGTTCGTCCCGGTGTTGAATGCTGCCGGGCAGATCACTGCATTGCGTTTCGTGTTTCCTCCGTATCAGGTAGGGCCATACTCGGATGGCACGCAAACGGCCGACGTCACGGCATCCACATTGCTGCCGTGGGTCGCGCCGGAATATGTACATCTCTTCGCTCGCTGAGGTATCGCCCCGCAGTCGATGTGATTGAATGGCTCGACCATTCAGTAATGTACTCCAACAGGTGATATGAGTAGTTTCGATCCAACCGCAAACCGCGTGGACCACACCTGCGCGCGTTACCCGGAATTCCCGCGGGAACCGGCCGTCCTGGTGAGGTTGATCAAGCATCTCTACAAGCGAATGCACACGCAAAGCTGCGTGCGGCTCAAGCCGTACGGCATCAGCCCGCCGGAATACGACATCCTGATGATGCTCCACGGCACGCCGGAGCAGGCCATCACGCCCACCGAAGTGGCCGAGGCGGCCAGCGAGAAACCCGCCAACATCACCCGGCTCACCGATCAGCTCTGCGAGAAGGGCTTGATCGCCCGCGGTGGCAGTCCCGACGATCGGCGCAAGATCGTACTGACCTTGCAGCCGGCAGGGCTGGCCTTGATCGAAAGCCTGTTGCCGGAAGCGTGCACGCTGTTGGATGCGCAAACGGCCGGCATCAGCGATGCCGAACAGGTGCGCCTGGAGAAGTTGTTGAAGAAGCTGCTCGATGGCGTGGATACGGTGGAGCCCTAGCGGCGGTCAACGTGTCCTGGGTGGTTGGCGGGAAGGCGCGCGGCAGACGCGAGACGAGCGATACATGCCGACCTGACGGCCTTCGCCGCGCACTGGTGTTCGCCAGGCCCACCATGTCCGGTATGCGGCACGCCCCACGCCTGGGTATATCAAAAACGCCGCCCGGATCGCTCCGGGCGGCGTTGTGTTTGGAGCAAGGCTGCAGGCCGGGTTACGGCTTGGACTGCGGTGCCTCTGGTGTGGCGCCATCGCCACCCTGGGCGCTCAGGCCGCGCTTTTCGAGCAGCGGCTCGATCTGCGGCGCATGGCCGGCAAAGTTCTGGAACAGCTCCATTGCGTCCACGCTGCCGCCGCGCGAGAGCAGGGTCTTGCGGAAGCGGTCGCCATTGGCACGGCTCAGGCCACCATGTTGCTTGAACCACTGCTGGGTGTTGGCATCCAGCACTTCGGACCAGATGTAGGCGTAGTACCCGGCCGCGTAGCCGCCCATGATGTGGCTGAAATACGGCGTCTTGTAGCGCGGCGGCACCGGCGCATAGGCAATGCCATCTTGCTGCAGGGCCTTGGCTTCGAACGCCATGACGCCGGCCGCATCGGGCACGTCGCTGGCGCTGGCCTGGTGCCAGTTCTGGTCCAGCATCGCCGCACCCAGGTACTCGGTGGTGGCAAAGCCCTGATTGAACTTGGACGCAGCAATCACCTTGTCCAGCAAGGCCTGCGGCATCGGCGTGCCGTTCTGATAATGCTTGGCGTAGTTCTTCAGGATGGACGACTCGTCGGCCCACATCTCGTTGACCTGCGAGGGGAACTCGACGAAGTCGCGCGGCACGCTGGTGCCGGAGAAATACGGATATTTGACGTCGGAGAACATGCCGTGCAGCGCATGTCCGAACTCATGGAACATGGTGGTCACTTCGTCCCAGGTCAGCAGCGTCGGCTGGCCGGCCGGCGGCTTGGGGATGTTGAGGTGATTGGCCACCACCGGCTTGAACCCGGTCAGGTCCGACTGCGACACATAGGAGTTCATCCAGGCGCCACCGCGCTTGGATTCGCGGGCGTACATGTCGGCGATGAAGATCGCCAGCTGCTTGCCGTCGGCATCGAACACGTCATAGACGGTGATGTCGTCGCGGTAGGTCGGCAGGTCGGTGCGCTGTTTGAAGGTCAGGCCGTATTCCTGGTTGGCCGCATAGAACACGCCGTTTTCCAGCACGTTCTTGAGCTCGAAGTACGGCTTGAGCTGCGACTCGTCGAAGTTGTACTTGGCCTGGCGCACCTTCTCGCTGTAATACGCCCAGTCCCACGCTTCGAGCTTGAAGGTCGGCTTGCGCGCGGCCTTTTGTTCCTTGTCGATCATCGCCTGCAGGTCGGCGGCTTCGCGCTTGGCATTGGCAACCGCAGCCGGTGCCAGCTTGCCGAGCATCGCATTGACCGCTTCCGGAGTCTTGGCGGTCTGGTTTTCCAGCGAATAGGCAGCGTAGGTCGGGAAGCCAAGCAGCTTGGCCTTGTCGGCACGTAGCTTCATGATGCGCGACACCAGCGCGGTGTTGTCGTACTGGCCGCCATGGCTGCCGCGCGACACCGAGGCGTCGTAGATCTTCTTGCGCAGCTCGCGGTTCTTCAGCTGGGTCAGCGGCGGCTGGCCGGTGGTGTTGAGCAGCGCAATCACGTACTTGCCTTCGAGCTTGCGCGCCTTCGCCGCTTCGGCAGCAGCGGCGATCTGTTCGTCCGACAAACCATCCAGTTGCTTGACGTCATCGACAACGACGGCAGCGGCATTCACCTCGGCCAGTACGTTCTGGCTGAAGGTGGTGCCCAGCTTGGCCAGCTCGGCATTCATCGCCTTGAGCGTGGTCTTGTCTGCATCGGAGAGCTTGGCGCCGTCGCGCACGAAGTCGCTGTAGTACTTCTCGACCAGGCGCACACCTTGCGCATCCAGTCCCAGCTTGGCGCGTTGGTCGTACAAGGTCTGGATGCGCGCAAACAGCTTGCCGTTGAGCGAGATCGCATCGCGGTGAGCGGCGAACTTGGCCGAATAATCGGCCTGCAGCTTCTTGCGCGCATCGTTGGTGTCGGCACCGACCAGGTTGAAGAACACGGTGGTGGCGCGGTCGAGCGTGGCGCCGCTCTGTTCCAGCGCGATGACGGTGTTCTCGAAGCTCGGCTTGGCCTTCTGGCTGGCGATCCTGTCCACTTCCGTCAACTGCTCGGCCATGCCGGCATCGAAGGCGGGTGCGAAGTCGCTGTCGCTGATCTTGTCGAACTGCGGGTAGTGCAGCGGCAGGGTGCTGTCGGCAAAGAAGGGGTTGGCTTGGGTGGCGGCCTGCGTGGTGGCGGGCGCGCCGATGCTGTAGGACGGCATGGCAAGTCCCAGGGAAGCGGCCAGGGCAAAAGCGAGACGGGTGGTCAAGAGGGTTGCTCCAGAGTGCGAGCCGCCGAGGCTAACCCAGCCGGCCCGCATAGGCCTGTGACAAAAGGCATGCCCGGGCGGCGCTTGTGCATGGGGCAGGGCAAGCGCTGACGACCTGGCAAGGCGGGCGCGGCCTTGGGGCAGTGTGCTGCCATGGCGTTTTGCCGGGGTGGCATCGTGCGTGGACCGGCGTGGTGCAGTAGGCGTATCCGAGCATGCAGGGCGCAGCGCAGGGCGTGCCGCATGGCGACTACGGCATGACGCAGCTGCGCTGCAGCAACGCGGGCAGACGCGTTACCCTGCGGTCTTCCCACACATCGAGCCAGACATGCGCGATCTTTCCAGCTTCGAATTCACCGACCTGGACGGTCGCACGCAGGCGATGCGCGATTACCTGGGCAAGGTGGTGCTGGTAGTGAATGTAGCGTCCAGGTGCGGCTTTACCCCGCAATACGCCGGGTTGCAGGCGCTGTGGCAGCGCTACCGTGAGCGCGGGCTGGTGGTGATCGGATTCCCCTGCGACCAGTTCGGGCATCAGGAACCGGGCGACGAGGCGCAGATCCGGCAGTTCTGTTCGCTCGACTATTCGGTGGATTTTCCGTTGTCGTCCAAGATCGAGGTCAATGGCAGTGGAGCGCATCCGCTGTGGCAGTGGCTCAAGCACGAGCAACGCGGCGTGCTGGGGTCCGAGGCCATCAAATGGAATTTCACCAAGTTCCTGATCGGCCGCGACGGCGCGGTGCTGGAGCGTTACGCCCCGACCACCAAACCGGACGCGCTGGCTGCGGACATCGAGCGCGCGCTAGTTGAATCGTAGGAGCGCACCTGGGCGCGACGAGGCATTCTCGGGAACGCTTCATCGCGCCCGGGTGCGCTCCTACGACAGTGCATGCCGGCGTCGCGGTCTGCGTAAACGCCGCATCGCGCTGACGTCTCACGCGCGCCGCATCACTTCTCGACGAACGCACGCTCGAACACGTAATGCCCCGGCGTGCCGATGCGCGGCGAGGTCTGGAAGCCGCGTGCGTCCAGCAGCGTGCGCAGGTCGGCCAGCATCTGCGGGCTGCCGCAGATCATGAAGCGGTCGTTGGCCGGGTCCAGCGTGGGCAGGCCCAGCGTCTGCTGCATGCGGCCATCGGCCATCAGCTCAGTCAGCCGGCCCTGGTTGGCGAAGGCTTCGCGGGTCACTGCCGGGTAATACAGCAATTTGTCGCGCAGGATGTCGCCGAGGAATTCGTGCTGCGGCAGCTCGCGCTCGAAGTAATCGCGGTAGGCCAGATCCTGCACGAAGCGCACGCCCTGGGTCAGGATCACCTTGTCGAAACGTTCGTAGGTTTCCGGGTCCTTGATGATCGACAGCCACGGCGCCAGCCCGGTGCCGGTGCCCAGCAGGTACAAGTTGCGGCCCGGGTGCAGGTCGCCGATCAGCAGCGTACCGGTGGGTTTCTTGCCGACCAGCACCTTGTCGCCGGGCTGGATGTGTTGCAGCCGCGAGGTCAGCGGGCCATCGGGCACCTTGATGCTGAAAAACTCCAGCTGCTCTTCCCAGTTGGCACTGGCGATCGAATACGCTCGCAGCAACGGGCGCGTTTCGGTTTCCAGGCCGATCATCACGAACTGGCCGTTCTCGAAACGGAAACCGGGGTCGCGGGTGGTGGTGAAGCTGAAGTAGGCATCGGTCCAGTGACGGACCTCGAGCACCGTTTCGGCGCCAAAAGCGGAAGACATACCGGTGAGTGTCGTGGGAGGAGTACCGGGCAATTCTACCTCAAGCCCGCCAAATGAGATGAACTCTCATTTGGCGGGAATGGAGAATTGGGAATCGGGAATGGGGTGCAGTGCCGAAAGATCTGTGCCTCTTCAGGATCCGCAGGCTCAGTACCTGTCAGCCGCAGGAGCGCCGCTTCTAACGATTCCCGATTCCCGATTCCCAGCCTCACCGATACCCAGCCGCCTGCAGCTCGAACAACTCCGCGTAGCGCCCGCCCTGGGCCATCAGCTCTTCGTGGGTGCCGTTGGCCTCGATGCGCCCCGCCACCAGCACCAGGATGCGGTCGGCCATGCGCACGCTGGAGAAACGGTGCGAGATCAGCACCGCGGTGCGGTTGTCCGACAGCTCCTTGAAGCGCTGGAACACCTCGAACTCGCTGCGCGCGTCCAGCGCGGCGGTGGGTTCGTCCAGGATCATCAGCTGCGCGTCGCGCATGTAGGCGCGGGCGATGGCGATCTTCTGCCACTGCCCGCCGGACAGGTCCACGCTGTTCTTGAAGCGGCGCCCGATCAACTGGTCGTAACCCTGGGGCAGCCCGGCGATCAGCTCGCCGGCCATCGCGCGCTGCGCGGCGGCCTGGATGCGGCCGGTGTCGCCCATCGCATCCACCTGGCCCACGCCGATGTTCTCGCCCACGCTCAGGTGGTAACGCACGAAGTCCTGGAAGATCACCCCCAGATTGGCGCGCAGGTCGTCCAGATCGTAATCGCGCAGGTCGCGGCCATCGAGCAGGATGCGGCCTTCGTCCGGGTCGTACAGCCGTGCCAGCAGTTTCACCAGCGTGGTCTTGCCGGCGCCGTTTTCGCCGACCAGCGCCAGCACTTCGCCGGCGCGCAGTTCGAAGTCCAGGTGGCGCACCGTCCATTGCTCCGCCTCCGGGTAGCGGAAGCCCACGTCCTGAAACACGAAGCCCTGGCGGATCGGGCGCGGCACCGGCAACGCGTCCGGGCGCGAGCGGATCTCCGGTACGATTTTGAAGAACGAGTACAGGTCGTCCAGATACAGGGCTTGCCCGGCGACCTGCGAAAAGCCGATCAGCAACCCTTCCAGCAGCTGGCGCAGGCGCAGGAAGCTGCCGGCCAGAAAGGTCAGGTCGCCGATGCTGAAATCCCCGCGCACCGTGCGCCAGGCGATGTAGCCATAGGCGGCGTAATAGCCCAGCGTGCCCAGCGCCGCCAGCAGCGCGCCCCACAGCGCCCGCTTGCGTGCAAGCGCGCGGTTGGCCTGGAAGAACTTGTCGGCCAGCCGGCGGTAGCGCGCGATCAGGAACCGGTGCAGGTTGAGGATCTTGACTTCCTTGGCGGTCTCCACGCTGGCGCCTACCTGGCGCAGGTAGTCGAGCTGGCGCCGCTCCGGCGTCCACTGGAAGTTGAGCGAATAGCCCAATGCATTGAAATGTGCCTCGCCGATGAAGGCAGGAATCAGGGCGATTGCCAGCAACACGATCAGCCACGGCGCATACGCCACCAGGCCCACCGCCAGGCTAATCACGGTGATGGCGTCCTGCACCTGGCCGAACAGCTGGCTCATCAGGTTCATGCGATTCATGGCCTGGCGCCGCGCGCGGTCCAGCTTGTCCTGGCGGTCCGGGTCTTCGAAATCCTCCAGATCCAGCTGCGCGGCGTGTTCCATCAGGCGCACGCTGGCGGCGTTGTTGAACAACTCCGACAGCAGCGCATCGGCATAACCGACCATGCGGCCGAGCAGGTCCGAGCCGATCGCCAGTGCCAGCTCCAGCGCCAGCAATTCCAGCAGCCGGTTCAGGCGGCCGCTGCCCAGCGCCTGGGCGAATGAGTCGAACGCCGGCGGCTGGCCCACCAGGTGGACCGCCTCGTCGATGATCAGCTTGCCGATGTAGAGCGTGGCAATCGGCATCAGCGCGCGCAACACGCGCAAGCCGATGCTGCTGGCGCTCAGCCAGCGGCTGGTCTGCCAGATCTGGCGCAGGAACGGCGGCAGGTTGCGCAGCGCATCCAGGCGCTCGCGCAGGGTGGGGCCGGTACGGGGAGCGGGCGCAGTGGCGCCGGAGTGGGAAGCTGACATGCGCATAGTGTGCCGGGCGGAGCGTGCGCCGGGAGTGTTGGGCGTTGCCGGGAGAGCTGGTCGCCGCCGGGCAGGCCTGCCCGGCCCATGGTCTGGCAGGGCGATGGGCGCAGGGCAACGCCATAGCGCGCCCTTTCGCAGCGCAGCCTTCCCGCGGCCGCGCCGGTCTGGCCGGCGGTTTGCTCTAAAATGCCCGGATTGCCCCCCGCCAGCCGTAGAGCCAGCCGTGACCTCGATCAAGCAGGAAGACCTCATCCAGTCCGTCGCCGATGCGCTGCAGTACATCAGCTACTACCACCCGGTCGACTACATCAAGAATCTGTCCGCCGCTTACGAGCGCGAAGAATCGCCAGCCGCCAAGGACGCCATTGCGCAGATCCTGATCAATTCGCGCATGTGCGCCGAAGGCCACCGCCCGATCTGCCAGGACACCGGCATCGTCACCGTGTTCCTGGACATCGGCATGAACGTGCGCTGGGACGACGCGACGATGGGCGTGGAAGACATGGTCAACGAAGGCGTGCGCCGCGCCTACAACCACCCCGACAACAAGCTGCGCGCCAGCGTGCTGGCCGATCCGGCCGGCAAACGCGCCAACACCCGCGACAACACCCCGGCAGTGGTCAACACCAAGATCGTGCCCGGCCACCATGTGGAAGTGATCGTCGCCGCCAAGGGGGGCGGGTCGGAAGCCAAGAGCAAGTTCGCCATGCTCAACCCGTCCGACTCGATCATCGACTGGGTGCTCAAGACCGTGCCGACCATGGGCGCCGGCTGGTGCCCGCCGGGCATGCTCGGCATCGGTATCGGTGGCACCGCCGAAAAGGCGATGCTGTTGGCCAAGGAAGCGTTGATGGAGCCGATCGACATCGTCGACCTGCAGGCGCGCGGCGCTTCCAATCGCGCCGAAGAGCTGCGCCTGGAGCTGTACGAAAAGGTCAACGCGCTCGGTATCGGCGCACAGGGCCTGGGCGGCCTGACCACGGTGCTGGACATCAAGGTCAAGGATTATCCGACCCATGCCGCCAACCTGCCGGTGGCCTTGATCCCCAATTGCGCCGCCACTCGCCACGCCCACTTCACCCTGGACGGCAGCGGCCCGGTGATGCTGGACCCGCCGTCGCTGGAAGACTGGCCCAAGCTCACCTACAACCCGACCAACGCGCGCCGGGTGAACCTGGACACCATCACCCGCGAAGAAGTCGCCAGCTTCAAGCCGGGCGAAGTGATCCTGCTCAACGGCAAGCTGCTGACCGGCCGCGACGCTGCGCACAAGCGCATGATCGACATGCTCAACAAGGGCGAAACCCTGCCGGTCGACTTCACCAACCGCTTCATCTACTACGTCGGCCCGGTCGACCCGGTGCGCGATGAAGTGGTGGGCCCGGCAGGCCCGACCACCGCTACGCGCATGGACAAGTTCACCCGCCAGATGCTGGAACAGACCGGGCTGCTGGGCATGGTCGGCAAGTCCGAGCGTGGCGATGCGGCGATCGAGGCGATTCGCGACAACAAGGCCGTGTACCTGATGGCGGTCGGCGGCTCGGCGTACCTGGTGTCCAAGGCGATCAAGGCCGCACGCGTGCTGGCATTCGAAGACCTGGGCATGGAGGCGATCTACGAATTCGAGGTCAAGGACATGCCGGTCACCGTGGCGGTGGATTCCACCGGCGAGTCGGTGCACAAGACCGGCCCGCGGCAGTGGCAATCGCGCATCGGCAAGATCCCGGTGGTGGTGGAATAAGGGCGCTAGCCAGCGGGCCCGCAGTGGCGGGCCGTTGCATCGCGCAGTGCAACCAGGGTGCCAGGCAATGCCGCGCCGACCGGGCCGGCGAGCGCAGGTGCAGCGCCGCGGTGGCGCCGCGCTGCAACCGCTGCGACGATGTACGGAATCCGTCGCAGCGGGCCAACTGCCCCCGCGCGGGTCTTCGATGGCATCCACCAGGGCGAGGACAATCGCTGTGAACCACGCAGGCTCGCCTGCACCAACCGACTCAGGAACCCGTATGAGCGCCACGCTGTACCACACCCCCAGCACTGCCGCCCTGGTCGTGCACTGGCTGCTGATCGAGCTCGACGTACCGCACGTACTGCATCCGCTGGATTTCGAACGCGCCGAGCAGAAATCGCCGCAGTATCTGGCGCTCAATCCGGCCGGCGTGGTGCCGACCCTGGTGCTGGACGGGCAGGTGCTGACCGAAGCGGCGGCGATTGTCTTGCACCTGGCCGACCTGTACCCGCAAGCCGGGCTGGCGCCGCCGGTCGCCACGCCCGAGCGCGCGGCGTATTACAGGTGGATGTTCTTCTGCGCCAACACCTTGCAGCCGGCGTACCGGGCCTGGTTCTACCCCGACGAGCCGGCCGGTGCCGCGCATGCCGATGCTGCGCAGGCGCAGGCACGCGCCAGGCTGGAAGCGGCCTGGGCGCAGGTAGATGCGCAGCTGCAGGCGCACGGCCCGTACCTGCTGGGCCAGCAGCTGTCGGCAGCCGACTTCATGCTCACCATGTTGATGCGCTGGTCGCGCAACATGCCCCGGCCAACCGACACCTGGCCTGCGCTGCAGGCGCATGCGCAGCGTATGAAAGCCCGCCCGGCATTTCAGGAAACCTATCGCCGCGAGGGCCTGACGGACTGGACCTGAACCGGCAGCGCGCGGCAGCGAATTTCTGTGCGCATCATCTCCAGATGAGTCGTTCTGCGCGTCAAGTCACATAGTACGATCGCGGCACCAATCAGAGAGCAGGGGCTCGTCCATGTCGCATTCCGCATCTCGTCGAAAACTGCTGCAATGTGCCTGTTGTGCGCCGATCGCGGCCGCCGCCGCGTCACTGCCGTTCGCCGTAGGCGCGGCGCCGTCGAAGAAGACCGATCTCAATGCCGAGCAGGCATTGCAGGTGCTGCGTGACGGCAACGCCGCCTTCGTGGAAAACCGCCCCAAGAAGGTCATTTCCGACAGCAAGCGCCGTCTGGAACTGGCGCTGGGGCAGACCCCGTTCGTGATTCTGGTGTCGTGCTCGGATTCGCGCGTGCCGCCGGAGCTGCTGTTCGGGCGCGGCCTGGGCGAGATGTTCATCGTCCGCAACGCCGGCAATACCGTCGACACCACGGCATTGGGCTCGATCGAATATGCGGTGAGCCAGCTCGGCGTGCCGCTGGTGGTGGTGATGGGCCACGAGAGCTGTGGCGCCGTCGCCGCGGCGGTGTCGGTGGTGGAAAAGAACGCATTCTTCCCGGGCGCGATCGGCGCGATGATCGAGCCGATCGTCCCGGCCGTGCTGACCGCCAAGGCCAAGGGCGGCGACGATCTGCTGGCCGCCTCGGTCAAGGCCAACGTCAAGCGCACCGTCGACCGCCTGCGCGGCGCCTCCGAACCGGCGCTGCTCGAACCGCTGCGCGCGGGCAACGTCCGCGTTGTCGGTGCGTACTACACCTTGAAGGATGGCAAGGTCGATTTCTTCGACGTCTGATCGCTGCCAAAACCGCTTCATGAAGACAGCGCAGGTCGGTCGCCTGCGCTGTCTTTTTTATATGTGGGGAGTGTGCGGAGCAGCTTATATATGTGCGGGGCAGCGTGATCGTCAGCGCTGCGGAACCTGAAGCGGCTATCAAGCTGCTGCGTTTACCGCCAGGCAGGCGTGGGCCGTGTCCGGAATCGGCACGCACTGCAATTCCTGCGCGCCGAGCTGACGACTGCCTGCCACGTCTACCGCTCCAGGCCTGCAATCGGGACGCAAAAAAGCCGGCATGCGCGCATGCCGGCTTTTCAATGGTCTCGACGTTGCTCAGCGCAGCGGTGCGATGTGCTTAGAACCACTCCAGCAACGACACGCCCAGGCCGATGTAGGTGGCCTTGTGGTTGTGGTCGATCAGGCTTTCGCCGTAGCCATCGAACACCTGCACGTGGCCGCGCAGCAGATTGGTGATCGGAAACCCGTAGTCCACCTGCAACGAGCCGTGCGAGCGGTCGCCACCGCGCAGCGAGTGGCGCGCGATCAGCGCCACTTCGTGGCCGTTCTTGTTGTAGACCAGGGTGGCATCGCCGCGGCCCATGTAATCCTCGATGTCCGGATTGTTGTCGTCGGCACGGTCTTCCTTGATGCGGAACCACGGGCGCAGGGTCAATGCCCAGTTCTCGCGATCCAGCCCGATGTTGAGGATCACCCGGTTCCACGAGCGCGACAGCGGGTCGGCGCGGCCGTTGGACATGTGGTTGAGGCTGATGCCGCTCATGCGGCCCTTCCAGCCGAAGATGCTGTAGTTGTTGCGGAACACCAGCATCGCTTCGGGTTCGTAGTTGGTCTCGCGGAAGGGGCGCGAGGCCTCGGAGTTGTAGGCCTGCCAGCGCGAGCTCTGGGTGTAGCCCATCCAGATGTCGCCGTTGTCGCCGAACAGGTCCTCGGCCACCTTGGTCTTGAAGCTGAGCTGGAACTTCAGTTCCGCACTGTCCAGTTGCTGCGGCGTGGACACCGAGTTGGCCGGATTCGGCGACTGCGGGGTGCGGTTGGTGTCGCTGGTCCAGAACGCAGGCAGCAGGTACACCGGTTTGTAGCCGCGCAGCTGGAAAGTGCCCAGCTTGGAATCCTTGGCCAGTTCCCAGCGGCGGTCCAGCAACGAGCCGCGCCCGGCATTGGCCACGGCTTCTTCCTTCGACGGGTCCTGGCCATCGGCGCGGAAGAAATCGCCCACGCGGCTGAGCGTGCGGGCGTCGTCGGGCTTGGCGGCGGCCTGCTTGGCCAGTTGTGCGGCGGCGTCTGCTTGCTGCACGGCTTGCGGGGTATGGCCCAGCGCCCGGTCGTAACAGGCCAGGCGCGCCGCATCCGAGGTCACCGAGGTGCAGGCCTGCGGCGAGGCGGGTTGCGGTGCGATTTCCTGCGCGTGTGCCAATGGCGCAGCGGCCAGGGCAATCAACATCAAGGGTCGGGTACGGTGCGTGGACATTGCGGTCTGGCCGAAGTGAGGGCGCCAGGCCGGCGCGAAGATGCGCAGCTTAACGGTCGCGTCTGCATACGCCGTGTGTACACGGTGGCATAACATGCGGCGGGGAACGCAGTGCGCCACTCATTGCATCGCGCCGCACTGTGTATGACGGGCATCTGCCGATGCGTCTGCTGCGATCGCTCTTTGATATCGAAGAGCCAGGCTCGGAAGCGCGGTGATTCAGAAGAACCATGCGATCGCGAACACGCCCAGCATGCACAGGCCCAACGCCAGCTTGGTCGCCGTGCCCAGCACGATGCCCAGCCAGGTGCCGATGCCCACTTTTGTGGCCTGATCGGTCTTGCGGGTCTGGTAGTACTCGCCGATCCAGGCGCCGGCGAACGGGCCGACGAACAGGCCGATCGGCATGAAGAACATGCCGGCGATGGCGCCGACCACCGATCCCCACAACGCCATCTTGCTGGCGCCCACGCGCTTGGCGCCATAGACGGTGGCCAGAAAGTCGATCAGCAACGACAGTGCGGTGATCGCCCCCAGGATCACCAGCGCGACCCATCCCACGTGGGTGAACCCATCGGCCCAGGCCGCGAGCTGCAGCCCGGCAAACACCAGTGGCAGGCCCGGAAGGGCCGGCAGGATGACCCCGGCCAGGCCGATCAACACCAGCGCTCCAGCCAATGCGTAGTAGACGACAGTCGTGTCCATGATGATTTAGAAATGTCCTATTTCAGGCTTGACGGAAATACGCAAGGGGTGCTTGAAAATTCATTTTGTGCGGGTTAAGTTGCAGCCGCTGCTGTTTGCAAAGGTCACCGTGAATCGTGGCCTGATGCGGTAGATCCTCCGATCCGCTACATCCTTGTACCTCGCTTCCTCCTTGCAATCACAGCCACCACCGCCAGTCCATCACAGTGTCGTAGGGAGTCAGTCGAGATGTCCAACATCGAACGCGAGAATGGTGTCGTGAAGTGGTTCAACGATGCCAAGGGCTTTGGATTCATCAGTCGCGAAAACGGCGAAGACGTCTTCGTCCATTTCCGTGCGATCCAGATCCAGGGCTTCAAGAGCCTCAAGGAAGGCCAGAAGGTCAGCTTCACCGTCGTGCAGGGCCAGAAGGGCCTGCAGGCCGATGCCGTGCAGGTGGTCTGATCGGCCGCAGCATCGGCACACTGTGCAGACAGCAGAAAGGCCCGTCACCGGGCCTTTCTGCTGTCTGCCAGATGCGTGGTGCGCTGATCAGCGCAACACCACCCGTCCGTTGACCACGCGCACGTATGCGTTCTCGCGCACGCCGGCCAGGTCGCGCTGGTTCACCACGATCACCCGGCCGTCGTCCATGCGCACCTGCACATCGAAGCTGTCGCTGGTGACATTGTTCTGGATGGCGTTGCCGGCCAGCGCACCAGCCGCGGCGCCGGCCACGGCCGACACATTCTTGTTGCCCTTGCTGCCGCCGGTTTCCTTGGAAATCTGGCGGCCGGCCACTGCGCCGACGATGCCGCCGAGCACGGCGCCGGTGCCGGTAGGTGCGGTGCGGGTGGGGCCGACTTCATCGATGCGGGTGACGATGCCGCAGTCCACGCAACGCGGGGCCTGCTGCGAATACCCCTGGTCATAACCACGGTCGCCGCGGTAGCTGCCGTACTGGGGCTGGGACGTGGCGCAGCCGACCAGGGTCGCAGTTGCAGCCAGGCCGATAACGAGCAGTCGGGTCTTCATGAGGTGTCTCCGGATGTTCTGAAGGCGGTCGGGGCCGCGGCGAGGTCATCCTCTGATGGTCCAGGTGAACGGTTTGCCAACTGGATCACTCCAGGCTTAACGAAACCAGAGGGTAATCCCCCCGCCCATTAGCAGACGCCAGAAGTGGAATTTTCTCGTACCCTTTCCCGAGGAGGTTCCATGAAGAAGTCCCGCTTTACCGACAGCCAGATCATCGCCGTNGAGTTGAACCTGCGGATCAAGCCGAAG
The DNA here is from genome assembly GCF_000454545.1 of Xanthomonas cassavae CFBP 4642. NCBI lineage: Bacteria > Pseudomonadati > Pseudomonadota > Gammaproteobacteria > Lysobacterales > Lysobacteraceae > Xanthomonas > Xanthomonas cassavae. The sequence continues at coordinate 4,152,148 of NZ_CM002139.1, read as the reverse complement.
AAGCGGCTGGTGCGTGAGCGGCCCGAGCCTCTGGCGGTGCCGGAGGCCATCAACCAGGTCTGGTCGATGGACTTCATGCACGACCAGTTGGCCGACGGCCGCAGCTTCCGGCTGTTCAATGTGCTCGACGACTTCAATCGCGAGGGGCTGGGGATCGAGGTGGATCTGTCGCTGCCGTCAGCCCGGGTGATCCGGTCGCTGGAGCAGATCATCGAGTGGCGCGGCAAGCCCGCTGTGATCCGCTGCGACAACGGCCCTGAATACATCAGTGGCGCGTTGCTGTCCTGGGCGCAGCGGCATGGCATCCGGGTCGAGCACATCCAGCCGGGCAAGCCACAGCAGAACGCCTACGTTGAACGCTACAACCGCACCATCCGCTACGCCTGGCTCGCCCGAACCCTGTTCGACACCATCGACCAAGTGCAGGACAAAGCCACCCGCTGGCTATGGACGTACAACCACGAGCGCCCGAATATGGCGCTCGGCGGCATCACACCAGCGATGAAGTTGGCGATGGCCGCTTAGCTCCACTTCTGGCGACCGCTAGAAGTGGGGGGATTACCAGAGCATCCCGTTCATCGAAAGTCACGGTGGCAGGCGTCGCAGGCGTCGGAAATCGGCGTGGTCAAGCTCGCAACTGCCGCGCAATCGGCGGCTGGCGCGCGGTCCAGCGCCGTGCGTAGCCCCTCGGTATGTTCCCCAAAGCGGCGGTCCTCGCCGAGGTTCGCAAATGCGGGCTCCAGTTCGTCGGCGAGCAGGCGGAGCGAGCGCAGGCGCGCCTGTTGCTGCTCTGGTGTGCAGGTCGAGCCAGGCGGCGGCTGCAGCGCGCGCAATTGGTAGGCCATGACCTGCATCAGGCTGTCGGGGACCGGATCACGTCGGGCCTGCAGCACCCGCGCCACCATCACCGTGGTTACCAGCCCGATCAGCACGCCCAGCACCAGCATGAAGGCGTAGCGCGCCGCGCGCGATTGATTGGCAGAGGAGTCGGTCATGACGAATGCTCCGGCAGCAAGGCGTGCAGTTGGGCGGACGCGCCGCGGATGGCGCGCGTAAAATAGGGCGATGAAAGCACAATGGCGTGAACGGTTTGCCGGTATCGACCGGCTGTATGGAGTCGGCACGGTGGAGCGCCTGGCGGCCTGCCGCGTGGCGGTGGTCGGCATGGGCGGGGTGGGCTCGTGGGTGGTGGAGGCGCTGGCGCGCACCGGCGTGGGCCATCTGCGCCTGATCGATGCAGACGATCTGTGCGTGTCCAATACCAATCGGCAGTTACCGGCACTGGCTGGGCAGTACGGACGCAACAAGGCGCGTGCGATGGCCGAGCGCTGCGTGGCGATCAACCCCGAGATCGAGGCCGATGCGGTGGAATCCTTCCTCACCGCCGGCAACATCGACACGCTGCTGGGCGACGGCTTCGATCTGGTGATCGATGCCTGCGACAGCTTCCGGGTCAAGGTGGAAACCATTGCCTGGTGCCGCCGACGCAAGCTGCCGCTGCTGACCGTGGGTGCTGCCGGCGGGCGCACCGATCCCACGCTGGTGCGGGTACGCGATGTTTCGCGTACCGAGCACGATGCGATGCTGGCGCTGATCCGCAAGAAGCTGCGCAGCGAGTTCCACTTCCCCAAGAATCCACAGCGCTATTTCGGTGTGCCGGCGGTGTATTCGCTGGAGAACGTCAAGTATCCGCAGGCCGACGGCAGCGTGTGCGGCATCCGTCCGCAGCTCGACGCCGATGCCACGCTCAAGCTGGACTGCGGCGCCGGGCTGGGCGCAGCCACGCATATCACCGGCACCTTCGCGTTCGTGGCGGTCGGCAAGGCGCTGGAGATGCTGCTCACGCCCAAGGCCGGTGCCGCCAAGCCGGCGGCCGCGATGGCCGTGGCCTCGTAATCGCACCAGGCATGCCGCCCTGCGCGGCGTGTGGGGCAGTCAGCTGGGCGGCAGCCCGAACAGGCGGTGTGCGTTGGCGGTGGTCTGCGCCGCGATGACCGTGGCATCTTCCCCGCGTAGCTGGGCGATGCAGTCCAGTACCGTGCGCAGCCGGGCCGGCTCGTTACGCTGGCCACGGATGCTGGCGTCGGGCTGATCGGGAGCGTCGGTTTCCAGCAACAGGTGCTGCAGCGGCATTGTCGCCGCCAGCCCGCGCAGGCGATGGGCGCGCGGATAGGTCACCGGCCCACCGAGCCCGATCATGAAATCCAGATTCCACAGCTGCCGGGCCTGTTCGGGACTGCCGGCAAAGCTGTGCACCACACCGCGCAGGCCGCCGATGGCCTTGATGCGGGCGATGACTTCTTCGGTGGCGCGGCGCGCGTGCACGATCAGCGGCAGGTCGAAGCGCTTGGCCAGCCGCAACTGGCCATCGAAGTGGTCACGCTGCGCCTGCGCATCCAGCCCCTCCAGATAGAAATCCAGCCCGCACTCGCCGATGGCGCAGGGGCGCTCGCGCTCGATCCAGTCCGCCAGCGCCTCCAGATGTTCGGGGCGGTGCTGGTCCAGAAAGATCGGATGCAGCCCGTAGGCCGGATGCAGCCCGGGTGCCTGGGCGCACACCTGGCGCAGGCCCGGCCAGCTGGCCGCGGTGATGGCGGGCACCACCTGCTGCATCACGCCGGCAGCATGTGCGCGGGCAATGACCGCAGCGCGGTCATGGTCGAATTCGCCGGCATCCAGGTGGCAGTGACTGTCGATCAATTCCATCAGGGGCGGCGCGCCGGTGTCGGCAGCGGTGCCTTGCGGGTCTTCCAGTTCGCCAGCAACAGCGTGGTCAGCCCGAACAGCAACTCGTCCAGGAAGGGAAGCGGATCGGGCAACAACAGGTCCACCGCAAACAGCACGGCCGCCAGTTTGAATAGAGTGGGATAGCGCAGCTTGCCGGCCCATTCCAGCGCGCATGTGGTCAGAGGATTTCGCATGCGTCGGCTCCTGCTGTTAGAAGTGCATGAAGTAACCGCTAGCTGAACTTAACCGCGCCATTCATGAGCGAGGGCGTTTTCGTTCAGGGTTCCCGTGCTGGAATCACGCCGTCAACAACGCGGCGCGTCCGCAGGGAGCTGGTGATGAAGAGCAATACGACAACTATACTGGTCGCTGCTGGCGCCTTGCTGGTTGGGGGGGTGGCCACAGCCGCCTTCATGAACAACCGTCCGTCGTCCGGCGACTTCGTCGCCAACGGCCAGCCGGCGCCGCGCGGCCTGGAATACGCCGATGTGATCAAGGTGGCGCCGATCACCCAGCGCGAGCCGCAGTACGCGCAGGTCATCAACAGCAACGCGATCCGCGAAACCACCACCAGTTCGTCACCGCGTGAAGTGTGCCGCGACGTGGTGGTGCAGGAGCGCCTGCCCGAGCGCGATGGCAATGTCGGCGGCACCGTGGCCGGTGCGGTCATCGGTGGCCTGATCGGTAATCAGGTCGGCGGCGGCAACGGCCGCAAGCTGGCGACCGCCGCTGGTGCGGTGGGCGGCGGCTTCATCGGTAACCGGGTGGACCGCAACCATGTCGGCGGCCGCGTGGTGGATCGCACCGAGCGCCAGTGCCATACCGAAAATGCCAATTCCTCGTCCTCGCGCGTGGTTGGGTATGACGTGACCTACCGCAATGCCGATGGCACCACCGGCACCATGCGGATGGACAACAAGCCCGGCGAGCGCATCTCGCTGGGCGACGCCGACAATGTGGTGGCCTACGACGTGACCTACCGCTACGACGGTTTCGAAAAGACCGTGCGCATGGACGACAAGCCGGCCAGCGATCGCCTGGCGGTGGTTGATGGCCAGCTGGTGACCCAGACCGCTTCGACGGCTGGCGATGCCGGCGTTCGTCAGGACGCGATGAGCAGCCGCCAGTAATCGACTGCGGCGCAGCGTTTAAAAAAGAGCCGGCATTGCCGGCTCTTTTTTTGTGGCTGGCCAATGCGTCGACACGGCGATATCGCGCCGGCAACTGGCAGATAATTGCGGTTTCTCTCCTGGCTGGAAGCGACGATGCCGCTGCGTCCTGACGATCTTTTCGATGTACGTGCATTGCTGACCGACCAAGAGCGGGCGGTGCAGGATGCGGTGGCGCGCTTCACCGACGAGCGCGTGCTGCCGGCGATCGGCGCTGCCTTCGATGCGGGGCGCTTCCCGCACGAATGGGTGCCGGAACTGGCCGGATTGGGGTTGCTCGGTGCCAGCCTGCCGGTCAGCGACGGCGGTGCGGGCCTGGGCGCGGTGTCTTACGGACTGATCTGCCAGGAGCTGGAGCGCGGCGACAGCGGCCTGCGCAGCTTTGTCAGCGTGCAGTCTTCGCTGTGCATGTATCCCATCCACGCCTATGGCAGCGATGCGCAACGGCAGCGCTGGTTGCCGGAGATGGCGGCCGGCCGGGTGATTGGCTGTTTCGGCCTGAGCGAGGCGCAAGGCGGCTCGGACCCGGCGGCGATGTCGACGCGCGCGGTGCGCGACGGCGATGGCTGGCGTTTGAACGGCGCCAAGATGTGGATCACCAACGGCAGCATCGCCGCGCTGGCGATCATCTGGGCGCATACCGACGATGGCGTGTGCGGCTTTCTGGTGGAAACCGACAGCCCCGGCTTCAGCGCGCAGGACATCGCGCACAAGATGAGTCTGCGCGCCTCGGTCACCTCGGCCTTGTTCCTGGACAACGTGTTCGTGCCCGAGCAGATGCGGCTGCCGAACGCGGCCGGGTTGAAGGCGCCCTTGGGATGCCTGAGCCAGGCGCGTTACGGCATCGCCTGGGGCGCGATCGGCGCGGCGGTGGCCTGCCTGCGCGAGGCGCTGGACTATGCCGGCGAGCGCATCCTGTTCGGGCGGCCGCTGGCTGCCACGCAGAGCGCGCAGATCAAACTGGCGGAGATGGCGCGGCGGATCTCCACCGCGCAGCTGCTGGCGCTGCAGCTCGGTCGCCTGAAAGAGGCGGGTACGCTGCGGCCGGAGCAGATCTCGCTGGCGAAATGGAATAATTGCCGCATGGCGCTGGACGTGGCGCGCGAGTGCCGCGATCTGTTGGGCGCGGCCGGCATCACCACCGACCATGTGGCGATCCGGCATGCCCTGAACCTGGAATCGGTGATCACCTATGAAGGCACCGAAACCGTGCATCAGCTGGTGGTGGGGCGTGCGCTGACCGGACTCAATGCGTTTTGACGAGGAGCAGGTGTTGATCAGCAAGGATGTGATGACGCGGGTGCCCGGCGTGGTCCGGGCGCTGTGGGTGATGTGGGCACTGGCCGCCACGGCGATTGCGCCGGCGCTGGCGAACGAGGCGCCGACCATGGCGCCTGCGCCGGCCTGGGTGGTGGCCGATGCGGTGCCCGACAGCGTGCCTGGCGCAGGCGGGCTGCGCTATGAGCTGGTCTCCGATCAGATCGATCTGACCGGGCGCGCCGCGCGTGCCTACCGGCGGCTGAGCTATACCGTGCTGCGCGCCAAGAGCCTGGACGAGGCCGGGCAGATTTCGATCGACTACCAGCCGCAGTACCAGACGCTGGAACTCAACAGCCTGGAAGTCTGGCGCGATGGCAAACGCATCGACATGCGCAACCGCGCGCATTACGCCAGATTGCGCCGCGAAAGCGGATTGGAAGACGGCCTGATCGACGGCGCGCTGACCTTGTCGATCACCCTGCCGGATCTGCGTGTCGGCGACCGGGTGGACTATGGCGTGACCATCACCGGCAGCAATCCGGTATTGGGCAAGGGCTATTACGACGTGTTCGATGCGCGCTACGGCGTGCCGTTGGGCGAGCGCCGGGTCCGGCTGCGCTACCCGTCCGGCCTGGCGCTGCAGTGGCGGATCAGCGCGCCGGGTTTCAACCGCAGCGTCGACAGCGCCGATGGCATCACCACGTTGAGCATCGCCGCGAGCCGCATCGCGGCCATGCAGCAGGAAAGGGATGCCCCCGACGATGTGGACCCGTACGGCCTGATCGAAGTGTCCACCGCCGGCAACTGGGCCGCCGTGGCGGACTGGGCGGCGCAGCTGTATCCGGATGCCTTCAAGGACCGGCAGGTGGCGGCCGGCATGGTGCAGAGCCTGCAGTTGCGTCGCGACGACCCACAGGGCGCGTTGCTGCGCGCGGTGGCCTTCGTGCAGGGCGAGATCCGCTACGTCGGCCTGGACATGGGCGAGAACTCGCACGCCCCGCATGCACCGGAAGTGACCTTGCGCAACCGCTACGGCGACTGCAAGGACAAGGCCACGCTGTTGATCGCGCTGCTGCAGCTGGCCGGTATCCGGGCCGAGCCGGTGCTGGTCAGCAGCGACAAGGGAAGCGCGCTGGACAAGCGCCTGCCCAGCCCGTACGCGTTCGATCATGTGGTGGTGCGTGCGCACCTGCCGCAGGGCGAGGTGTGGGTGGACGCCACCCGTGACCGCGAGGACGGCCCGCTGGCGCAGCGCCGGCCGCTGCCGTTCGTGCGTGGATTGCCGGTACTGGCCGGGCAGAACGCGCTGGTCGCAGTGCCCTCGCCAATGCCGGCGTTGCCGCAGGTCGAGGTGAACGAAGACATCGTGATCTCGCTGCGCAGGCCGCAGCGGGTGGCGACCTTCAGCGTGGACACCGTCTACCGGCAGGGGCGCGGCGAGCGCGTTGCAGCCAGCTTCGAGAACGACGGCGCGGAGACGATCGGCGCGCGGTATCTGGAATTCATGCAGCAGTACTACACCGCGCTGACCCAGGTGGATGTGCCGACCATCGACGCGACCGATCCGTTGAACGTGCGCACGCGCGAGCGCTATCGCCTGCAATGGCCGGCAGAGGAGGGCGACGAGCTCGGGTTTGCGTTGTTCCAGCTGAGCGACTGGATGGACAGCTTGCCCAAGCAGGTGCGCAAGAGTCCCCTGGCGCTGGGCGGCCCGCGGCTGGCGCGGCAGACCGTACGCGTGCAGGTGGACCCGCCGGTGCAACTGAAGGCGGACACCCAGATCGTCTCCAACCCCTGGTTCCGCTTCACGCGCACGGTCTCGCAGCGCGATGGCCGCATCGTCATCGTCGGCGAATGGCAGCGCTTCAGCGACCGCATTCCCGCCGATGGCGTGGCGCGTGCGGCAGCCGACATGGAGCGCGCGCGCGAGCTGGTGTACTTCGATCACGACCTTGAGCCACAGCGCAGCAGAAAGCCAACCGACTGGCGCGCGCTGGGCTTTCCGCTGGCCGCGTTGCTGGCGCTGCTGGTAGCAGTGCTCGCCTGTCTGCCCTGGTGGCGCCGCGGTGGACTGGGCGGGATGCTGTTCGACCCGCACGCGACGGTGCAGCGAATGCCGCAGCAGGGCAGCCTGCGTCGCGGCGCCTGGGTGGTGTTCGCACTGACCACGCTGGTGTCGGCATGGCTATGGTTGCAGGCGCTGCCGTGGTGGCTGCAGGTTGCCGGCGCCATCGCGGTGGCGGCGCTGCTTGCGTTGGGCTGCGTGTTGCTCATGTACGTGCTGCGCTGGATGGGCAGTGCAGCGCAGGTGCAACGCCTGTTGCCGGCGATGGCGGGTAGCGTGCTGCCCTGGCTGGTGTGCGTGTTCGCCGCACTGGTGGCGTTGAAGGGCCGGGTGGCGTTGCTGCAGACCGGGGCAAGCGATCCGGCCGGCATGGCGCAGTTGGCGATGTGCATCCTGCTGTTGCTGCTGGGCGGGCTGTGGTGGTCGGTGTGCTCGGTGCAGGCGGTTGCCGGCGCCACCGGCTGCGCGCGGTCCCGCGCCTTCGGCGCCTGGGCCTTGGCGCTGTCGCTGCTGGGTATGGTGAGCGCGGTGCTGGGGGTGCCGGTGGCCATCGTCGCGATGGGCTAGGGACTGGCGAGAGATCCACGCCGCCCGCACTGCAGCCCGGTCGCGGTGGCGACCGGCCGCTGCCGCTGCGCACAGGGCTTTGCAAAGGCGCACGGGGCTGTGACACTGCCAGCCCCTCGTCGCTGCCGCGGAGCCAGCTTGATGTCGACCGTGCGTCCCCCGTTAACCGTCCATGGCATGTCCAGTTCCGGCAACTGCTACAAGGTGCGCTTGCTGCTGGAGCAACTGGGCAGCCGCTATCACTGGGTCGAGGTCGACAGCGTGGCCGGGCAGACCCGCACGCCCGAGTACCTGTCCAAGAATCCCAACGGCAAGGTGCCGATGGTGGAGCGCGACGACGGCCGCGTGCTGACCGAATCCAATGCGATCCTGTTCTGGCTGGCCGAAGGCACCCCGTACCTGCCCACCGACGCATGGCAACGTGCGCAGGCGCTGAGCTGGATGTTCTTCGAGCAATACAGTCATGAGCCGTATGTCGCGGTGGCGCGGTTCATCAGCCTGTGGACGCCGCGCGATGCCGCGCGCCGTGCCGAGCTGCCGCAGCTGCGCGCCCGCGGCGAGCAGGCGCTGGCCGTGATGGAACAGCATCTGCGACAGCACCGCTGGTTTACCGGCAGCGACTACGGCATCGCCGATATCGCGCTGTTTGCCTACACCCATTGCGCCGAAGACGGCGGCTTCGACCTGGAACGCTGGCCGACGATCGGCGCCTGGCTGCAGCGCGTGCAGGCAGTACCCGGTTTTATCGCAATGCCGGCGCCTGCGCCCGGCGCGGCGACGGCATGAGCGGCATGCGCTGCGGGCAGGAGCACTGACGATGTGCGGATTGGCTGGACTGCTGCTGGCCTCGCCACGCATGCATGGCGAACAACTCGATGCGCTGGTGCGACCGATGGGCGCCGCCTTGCGCCATCGCGGCCCCGACGATGCCGGCAGCTGGTGCGATGCGCAGGCCGGCGTGGCGCTGGCGCATCAACGCTTGAGCATCCTGGATCTGTCGCCGCTGGGCCATCAGCCGATGCGCTCTGCCGATGGCCGTTATGTGCTGGCCTACAACGGCGAGGTGTACAACTTCGCGCAGCTGCGTGGCGCGCTGGCCGCGCTGGGGCATCGTTTCCGCGGGCATTCCGATACCGAAGTGCTGCTGGCGGCGGTGGTGGAGTGGGGGCTGGACGACACCCTGACCCGCTGCAACGGCATGTTCGCCCTCGCATTGTGGGACGAGCGCGACAACTGCCTGTATCTGGCCCGCGACCGCGTCGGCAAGAAGCCGCTGTACTACGGCTGGGCCGGCGACACCCTGGTGTTCGGGTCCGAACTCAAGGCGCTGTGGCAGCACCCGCACTTCGACAACGGGATCGATCGCAATGCGCTGACCCTGCTGCTGCGGCTGGGCTACATCCCGGCGCCGGCCTGCATCCACGAGCGCACCTTCAAGCTGATGCCGGGCCGGGTGCTGCGCCTGGATGCGCAGACCGTCGCCGCCGGTGCGGCCGCGCATCGGCCCGATCAGGCACAGCAACCGTTCTGGAATGCGCGCGAGGCGATGCAGCGCGCGCTGGCAACGCCGTTCACCGGCACCGATGCGCAGGCCGAAGGCCAGCTGGACGGCGTGCTGAGCGATGCGGTGGCGCTGCGTATGGTGGCCGATGTGCCGGTGGGCGTGTTCCTGTCCGGCGGTACCGATTCGTCCATCGTCACCGCGATGATGCAGGCGCAGAGCACCCAGCCGGTGCACACCTTCAGCATCGGCTTCGAAGGCTCGCACCACGACGAGGCGCCGCTGGCGCGCGAAGTGGCCACGCATCTGCATACCGACCACACCGAGCTGTACGTCAGCGGCGCCGACGCGCTGGCGGTGGTTCCGAGCCTGCCTGACATGTTCGACGAGCCGTTCGCCGATGCCTCGCAGGTGCCCACGGCGCTGGTGGCGCGGCTGGCGCGCGGTGGAGTGACGGTGGCGCTGTCCGGCGATGGCGGCGACGAATTGTTCTTCGGCTATGGCCGTTACCAGCGCGCGCTGCGTAACTGGCGCATGCATGGGCTGGTGCCCGGTCCGCTGCGTCGGCTGATGGCGCTGGCGGCGCGCAGCAAGGGCGAATCCTCGCGTACCGGTGGGCTGGCCGCGCTGGTGGCCGAGGCCGGTGCACGCGGCATCGGCGACATCTACCGCAACCGCATCTCGCGCTGGCGCGATCCGGCCGCGGTGGTGCTGGGCGCCACCGAGCCGGAAAGTTTTTACAGCCTGGCCGATCCATTGCACGGGTCGGGTACGCCTGCCGACGCGATGATGCTGGCCGATTTCGCCGCGTATCTGCCCGACGATCTGCTGTGCAAGGTGGATCGCACCACCATGGCGGTGGGACTGGAGGCGCGCGCGCCGCTGCTGGACTGGCGCGTGGCCGAATTCGCCTGGTCGCTGCCGCTTTCGCTGAAATACCGCGACGGGGTCAGCAAGTACCTGCTCAAGCGCGTGCTGTGCCGGTATCTGCCCGACCCGATGGTCTACCGCGGCAAGCGCGGCTTCGGCGCGCCGGTCAGCGCGTGGCTGCGCGGCGATCTGCATGGCTGGGCCGATGATCTGCTGGCGCATGGCACGCTACAGCGGGAGGGCGTGTTTGCCGCCGATACCGTGGCCGGCTTGTGGCGCGACTTCAACGGCGGCGAACGCAAATGGCATACCCACCTGTGGACGGTGCTGATGTTCCAGGCCTGGCAGGCGCACTGGCGCGAACAACGCGCAGCCATCACGCGCTGATCGTGGTTGTGGCGACGCGTAGTGGTCAGGTGGTGAAGATGGCGCTGCGGTGCGCGCAGTGTTGCTGTGGCTTGTCGCTTCGGCTCGGACATCGGACCGGGAAGGGCTCAGCGCACTGCATGCAGTTGCGGCGCAGCGGCCGGATCCGGGCGCCGCTTCACCAGCCCTGAGCACGCTGCTGGGTAGGGTGGGGCCCTGTTTCCACGGAGCGTATCCATGAGCAAGCTCACCATCGCCGTGCTGGTCGGCAGCCTGCGTGCAGAATCCTATAACCGCCAGCTGGCGCGCGCGCTGGCGCATCTTGCTGGCGACAAGGCCGTGTTCGAGTATGTGGAGATCGGCGATATCCCGCTGTACAACCAGGACCGCGACGGCGATTTCCCGGCCGAAGGCACGCGCCTGAAGCAACAGATCCGCGCCGCCGACGCAGTGCTGTTCGTGACGCCCGAATACAACCGCTCGATCCCCGGCGTACTCAAGAACGCCATCGACACCGGCTCGCGGCCGTATGGCGACAGTGCGTTTGCCGGCAAGCCGGCGGCGGTGGTCGGCATCTCGGTCGGTGCGATCGGCACCGCGACCGCGCAGCAACACCTACGCAACGTGCTGGCCTATCTGAACATGCACGTGCTCGGCCAGCCCGAGGTGTTTTTGCAATACAAGGACGGCCTGTTCGGCCCGGACGACACCATTGCCAATGCCGACAGCCGCAAATTCCTGCAGGGCTTCGTCGACGCCTTCCTGGGCCTGGTCGAGCTCCTGAAGCATTGAGTTGATCACAGCCTGCGGCGCCCGCACGGCGCGCGCCGCAGGCCGCGGCGGGAGCGGGCAAACCCAGGCAGGGCAAGGGTCGCGGCCGATGCGACAGGGCCGGCGTAGAAGAGTGCTGCACCGGCTGTCCACCAGTTATCCACAGAGTTGTGCATGGTCGTCGGCGTCGCCGATGACTATGCTTCCTGCCCTCGTGTCCCCTGCGTCAGGTCTGTTTGTCCATGTCCGCTCGTCCTGGTTTCCGTTCCAAGCGCAATCGCGATCGCGACGACGGCGATTACGATCGTCCCGAGCCGCGCCTTGATCAGCTGCGCGTGCCACCGCATTCGGTCGAGGCCGAGCAGGCCGTGCTCGGCGGGCTGATGCTGGCGCCGGACGCGTTCGACCGCGTCAACGACCAACTGACCGAAAACGACTTCTACCGCCGCGACCACCGGTTGATCTACCGCGCGATTCGCGAATTGAATGAGAAGGATCGCCCGTTCGACGCAGTGACCCTGGGCGAATGGTTCGAATCGCAGGGCAAGCTGGAGCAGGTGGGCGATGGCGCCTACCTGATCGAGCTGGCCAGCACCACGCCGTCGGCAGCCAACATCGCCGCGTATGCGGAAATCGTACGCGACAAGGCGGTGCTGCGGCAGTTGATCGAAGTGGGCACCACGATCGTCAACGATGGCTTCCAGCCAGAGGGCCGCGACAGCGTCGAGTTGCTGTCCTCGGCCGAAAAAGCCGTGTTCAAGATCGCCGAAGCCGGCGCGCGCGGGCGTACCGATTTCGTGGCGATGCCCGGCGCCTTGAAGGACGCGTTCGAAGAGCTGCGCAACCGCTTCGAGAACGGCGGCAACATCACCGGCCTGCCAACCGGCTATAACGATTTCGATGCGATGACCGCCGGCCTGCAGCCGACCGACCTGATCATCCTGGCGGCGCGTCCGGCCATGGGCAAGACCACCTTCGCGCTGAACATTGCCGAATACGCCGCGATCAAGTCCAGGAAGGGCGTGGCGGTGTTTTCGATGGAAATGTCGGCCTCGCAGCTGGCGATGCGCCTGATCTCCTCCAACGGCCGCATCAATGCGCAGCGTCTGCGTACCGGTGCGCTGGAAGACGAGGATTGGGCACGCGTGACCGGCGCGATCAAGATGCTGAAAGAAACCAAGATCTTCATCGACGACACGCCGGGCGTGTCGCCGGAAGTGCTGCGCTCCAAGTGCCGCCGGCTCAAGCGCGAACACGACCTGGGCCTGATCGTCATCGATTACCTGCAGCTGATGTCGGTGCCGGGCAACAGCGAAAACCGCGCGACCGAAATTTCGGAAATCTCGCGGGGTCTCAAGGGCCTGGCCAAGGAACTCAACGTGCCGGTGATTGCGCTGTCGCAGCTCAACCGCTCGCTGGAAACCCGCACCGACAAGCGGCCGGTGATGGCCGACTTGCGCGAATCCGGCGCAATCGAGCAGGACGCGGACATGATCGTCTTCATCTACCGCGACGATTACTACAACAAGGAAAATTCGCCGGACAAGGGCCTGGCCGAGATCATCATCGGCAAGCACCGCGGCGGCCCGACCGGCTCGTGCAAGCTCAAGTTCTTCGGCGAATACACCCGTTTCGACAATCTGTCGCACGATTCGGTGGGCAGTTTCGAATAAACCTTCTGCATGAGGCCGGGCGGCAATGCGTCGCTGCGGCATCGCGCCATCCTTGCATCTGCTGGCTTATGCTGCGCGCCTCATCGCCGCTGCCGAGCTTGTATGTCCTACGCCATCGTCTGGTTCCGTCGCGATCTGCGCCTGCATGACAATCCGGCCTTGCAGGCTGCGCTGGATGCGGGACATCAGCCGATTCCGCTGTATATCGATGCGCCGCACGAAGAGGGCGAGTGGACACCGGGCGCGGCCTCGCGCAGCTGGCGGCATCGCTCGCTGGCGGCGCTGGATGCAGGCTTGCGCGCGCTGGGCAGCGGCCTGGCGATTCGCGCCGGCAACAGCGCGCAGGTGCTCGATGAGGTGATCGCGCAAACCGATGCGGTGGCGGTGTACTGGAATCGCAAGTACGAGCCGGCCACCCAGCCGCGCGATGCACAGATCAAACGCAGCCTGCGCGAGCGCGGCATCGAGGTGCAGAGCTGCAATTCGGCGCTGCTGTTCGAGCCCTGGCAGCTGAGCACCCAGCAGGGCGGGCCGTACAAGGTCTTCACTGCGTTCTGGCGCAACGCGCTGACCCAGTTGCAGTTGCCCGACCCGGTGCCGGTGCCGCGCAGCCTGCCGCCGCTGCCGGCCAAGCTCACGGGCGAGGCGCTGGACACTTTGGGACTGGTGCCGACGCTGAGCTGGGACCAGGGTTTCTGGGAGCACTGGCAGCCGGGCGAGGCCGGCGCGCACGAGATGCTGGAAATCTTCATCGATGGCGCGCTCTCCGGCTACCGCGAAAATCGCGACCGTCCCGATCGTGTCGGCACCTCGCAACTGTCGCCGCACCTGCACTTCGGCGAGATCGCACCGTGGCGGATTGCCGCTGCGTTGAACGCACAGCGCAATGCGCGCAACGGTGCAGAGATCGATGGCTATATCCGGCAGCTGGGCTGGCGCGATTTCGCCTATCACCTGCTGCACCATTTTCCGGAGACCACCAACCAGAATCTCAATCCGCGCTTCGAAGGCTTCGACTGGGCCAAGGCCGATCCGGTGACATTGCAGGCCTGGCAACGGGGGCGCACCGGCATTCCCATCGTCGATGCCGGCATGCGCCAGCTCTGGCATACCGGCTGGATGCACAACCGCGTGCGCATGATCGTAGCCAGTCTGTTGTGCAAGCATCTGCGCGTACACTGGGTCCAAGGTGCGCGCTGGTTCTGGGACACGCTGGTGGATGCGGACCTGGCCAACAACACCATGGGGTGGCAATGGGTGGCTGGCACCGGCGCCGATGCCGCGCCGTATTTCCGCGTTTTCAATCCGGTGACACAGGCGGAAAAATTCGATCCGCAAGCGGCCTACATCACGCGCTGGGTGCCCGAGCTCGGCAGGTTGCCAGTGAAGGAGCGCTTTGCGCCGTGGCAGCATCCGTTGTCGCTCGCACGCCTGGCGCCGGAGTATCCGCGTTCACCCATCATCGGGCTGGCCGAGGGGCGCGATGCGGCCCTGGCAGCGTATGCAAAGACACGCGGGTAGCGCATCCGCGCCGCATGCGTGCGTTGCCGCGGGTACGCATGCACCTGCCTGCCACATCGATCTGCGCGAGTCGGTGCAGCTGGCTTGATCGGTGTGTGACTGGGCTCCGGTGTGGTCGTGGCGCACTCTACCCTCTCGACGATGCGTGAGGTCAGCATGCTGTCTGGAGTGCCGGCGTTCCACCGCCGAGGTTTTTCTGCGTCGGTTCTGTTGTCGGGTGGCTGCGGGCACGCGCACTGCTGATCGGCTTTTCGCTCCATGTCGCCGAAAACGTTTTCCTGAATGGTGAGCCTGCCGCGCGCCTCCAGCCCGTGCCTTCATCATGTGCCAGTGGCGTGGCGCTGGTTATCCTCGCCGACACGATTGAGTGCCGGACGATCCGGCGATAGGAGAACACCATGTCCTCAGCAGCCACCAAGCCTCTTGCCGTCGCGCTGGCCAGCGCCATCGCGTTGTCCGCCTGCGCTACCGGCGGTTCGTACGTGCAGCGCGATCAGTACGGCGAGCAGACCCAACAGCAGAATCGCACCGGGCGCAACGCGCTGATCGGTACCGCCATCGGTGTGGCTGCCGGCCTGCTCACCGGCGACAGCGCCACAGAGCGTCGTCAGCACGCGATGATCGGCGCCGGCATCGGTGCGCTGAGCGGTGCGGCCGTGGGCCAGTACCAGGATCGCCAGGAACGCGCGCTGCGTGAGCGCACCGCCAACACTGGCATCGACGTGCAGCGCCAGGGCGACAACATCACCTTGAACCTGCCGGACGGCATCACCTTCGACTTCGGCAAGTCTGCGTTGAAGCCGCAGTTCTACAGCGCGCTCAACGGCGTTGCCTCGACGCTGCGCGAGTACAACCAGACCATGGTGGAAGTGGTGGGCCACACCGACAGCGTGGGCAGCGATGCGGTGAACCAGCGTCTGTCAGAAGAACGCGCCGGTGCCGTGGCGCAGTACCTGACCGCGCAGGGCGTGCAGCGCGAGCGCATGGAAACCATGGGCGCCGGCAAGCGCTATCCGATCGCCGACAACAGCACCGATGCCGGCCGCGCGCAGAACCGTCGCGTGGAGATCCGCTTGATCCCGTTGCGTGCCGAAGGCACTGCCAGCAATACCGGCATGCGTTGATGTGATGCAGTGAATCATGGCGGGACGATTGACTCGCCCGCGATGTATTGAAAAACAGGCCGCGAAAGCGGCCTGTTTTTTTTGCGGCACTGCATGCTTTTTCCTGATTAGCCCCGACTCTCAGCCATGAAAATTGCTCGCTGCACGTAAAACCGGCTCTGGGCATGGTGTGGATTGCATCATGGCCGTGGCAAGTCGTGGCAGCATCTCGCGCAAGCGGAATCGACGATTAAAACGATAGGCCGCTTCTCCCAGGTAACGCCTTGCGTATTTGCCTTGCGCGATGGCGTGATACACGCCACTGATGGCGCGTTTGAGATTGCCCAGCACCACGTTGAGCCAACGTGCACCGGCCGTTTCGGTCGCGGCACGACCACCGCCAGTGTCCAGCGTGGTGTGCGCGTGGCCGGCGTCTTCTAGCCGGCGGAAGCAGGCCAGCCCATCGGTGTAGACCTCGCATTCGGGCGCCAAGCGACGGGCAATCCAGTCCTGCAGCGAGGTGTTGTCGAAGCTGCGCACCGGCTCGATCACCACAAAGCGCGGCGCGGTGAAGGTGGCATCGGTCTGCACCGCAATCAGGAACGCTTGTTTGTTCTCCGATCCGCGTCCGGCCTTGCCACCGTTACGCTCGCCGCCGAGATAGGCATCGTCGATCTGCACGAAACCCGCCAGTTTCCGCATGGATTCGCGCTCGGCCATAACCTGCATGATCTTGTGTTTCATCCGCCAGGCCGTCTTGTAGTTGACGCCCAGATGCCGCATCAACTCCAGCGCGGCCATGTTGGTTT
This sequence comes from Xanthomonas cassavae CFBP 4642, assembly GCF_000454545.1. Taxonomy (NCBI): domain Bacteria; kingdom Pseudomonadati; phylum Pseudomonadota; class Gammaproteobacteria; order Lysobacterales; family Lysobacteraceae; genus Xanthomonas; species Xanthomonas cassavae. The sequence continues at coordinate 4,135,746 of NZ_CM002139.1, read as the reverse complement.
TGGTCGAGGTCAGCAGGTGCAACGCCAGCATCCAGGTGCGCAGCGGCAGCTTGGTGCCTTCGAACATCGTGCCTGCAATCAGGCTGGTCTGATGCCGGCACGCGCTGCATTGGTAGTAGATCGCAGCACCCCGCTTGAAACGCGAGCGCACGCGTCCGGCACAAACAGGGCAACGAAAGCCTTGCGGCCAGCGCCACTTGTAAAGCGCGCGATAGCACTTGGCTTCGGTGCCGTAGGACGCGAAGAACTCAGGCATCGACAATCCCGCTTGGAACTGCACGGCATTGATACTCATCACGCCACCTCGTTGGCTTCAGGTGACAGCAGCATCCACCCAGCGCGGCGCAGATCCTGCGACAGGCGGCTGATGGTCAGGGCTAATCAGGNACGGCATTGATACTCATCACGCCACCTCGTTGGCTTCAGGTGACAGCAGCATCCACCCAGCGCGGCGCAGATCCTGCGACAGGCGGCTGATGGTCAGGGCTAATCAGGTAAATCTTTAAAAGAATCATCGGTAAAAGCTTCTTTAGAAAGATGAATGTTGCAGGGCGATGCGTAACTCGCAAAGCTTATGCGAGTTAACTTGCTAGTGCCGTATTTTTAGGGTTACAATATAAACAAGGGGGCCTTAGCCCCCTACCTTCTTGGTGCCAAACGCGGCGCATAGGGAGGCGCAGTTCGAGTCCCAGTTTGGGTTGCAGACTTCCCTGGTGGTCAAAGCATCTGTCATCACTAAGGAGCTGAATATGACTTCAAACACACACATTGAATACGTTGTTCCACACGCTGTAGACGAAGGATGCATGGGTGCTCGTAAGAGTGCCGAAGTGGTCTTGAATGGGCAGCAAGCTAGGGTAAGGAGCGAGACGCATGGATTGCGCCTCGATTTGTCCATTCGCGGGTGGTTCAAGAGTGCATTGTGGTCTGGTTGGTTGGTGGCGTGCCTCTCGCGGAGCCCAGTTGGGGAAGAGCTACAACCCAAGTTGAAGGACGAATGCGCTTAACTTTGATGATCGTGACCAAGGGGAGGCTAGAAGGTTCGAGTCCTTCTCTCCGCGCCAATTTATTAGACGTTGCTTTATATTTATGACGTCAGATTATCTCGGTGCCGCTGAGCACCGAGGTCAAAAGTAGTCAGCCTGACAATGAAGGCTGTGGGGGTAGCCTGGTTGCGTGTCGCGCCGGGCCTCCAAGTAAACGCGGCACGTCCATCCAAGGCATGTCAACGTGCAAATCAATTTCTGGCAAATCACTCCGTTCAGCGATTACTTATTCCTCCGTGAATATTTGATTGATGGAGGCACCATCGAGCATGCGCTAAAAATTGTGGATCAGGTATCACGCGACTCGCAGGCAAGTGGTCTGTCCGATCCAGTGGCGCTGGCGTATGTCTCCGATGAAGCAGCGATACTGCACTACTGCATGTCGGCTATCGACTATCGCTCGCTCGACGCCCAGATGGCAGTCATTCGCGATGACTGTAAGAGTAAATACACGTCTGCTTGGCAAACGTGTTCCCGTGTCAAGGACTGGGCGAATTCAGTGGTGGGCGCTTTTGCGCAGCTTGAGCGTTCCTACGTGTATGACCAGACAAGTAAGCTGCTGCTTAATCGGACTGGGATACTTCGCTTTAGGTTTGGCGGTGCGTTTCGCTGGCTGACTCAACTGCAGGAGTTGCTTGAAGTCAGGGAAGACGAAAGCGATTTTCGTGCGACGTCGCAGCGATGCTTAGCTATCGCTCAGTTGCTAAATGAGAACTTGCTTGAGGCGTCCGTTCGAGCACACTCGATGATCGAGAGGACCTATAAGGATGTGCCAGTCGTGCAGGAACTCAACAGCTATGAGGTCGCCGCAGGCAAGTTCGCTGACTACTTGCAGGCGCTCAAAGAAATTGGCGAAGTTCCGTTGATAGGGATCGTTGAGGCTGCCGAAGAATTATCTGCCTGGTGCGACTATTTGGATGGCTATTGTGCACGCTTCAAGGCCATACTTGACAGAGCCTATGAAGGCTATATTCCATGTCTTATCGCGCGCGCAAGCTTCTGGGAAGAGCACGTGCGGCCAAAGCTCGAAAGTGCCTGATCTCACTTTCCTGCAGTATCAACTCGGCTAAAAATGGCGAATGTAGCATCTACCCTGCGGGAGGATTGATTAGATCAATCCGCCTTGCATAGGTTCTAATGCTGTTTTCTCCGTCGGATTGCTCAAGAGCATCTTGCTATAATCCTCACGGCTACGCAGGACGATAAGCTGATCCAGCGCAGTCGCTGGGCAACGCAGCAGATCCATCCGGTCCTGTTTCGACCCATCAGCAAATGTAAGGTTTGCTTGGATCTTCGCCTCGCCATTTATCCGATCCAGATCCGTGGGGTAGGGCGCGGCTAGCCAACGACCATAGTCCAGCGCCGCGCGTGAAGCGTGCAGGCTTCCACCTTTAAGGTCTGATTGAACCATGACGACGCCTTGGGCAAGGCCTGCCTGAGTTCGATCTCGTTTGACAAAGAACTCAGGACGAGGCTCTATTCCAAACCTGTATTCGGAGACCAAGGCCCCGCCCTTGTTGAGGATGTCCTCCGCCAACCGTGCATTGGTCTTGGGTGCTACGGTATGCAGGCCATGGGCCAAGACAGCGACCGTATGCCCGTCATGGTCGAGCGCCGCCCGGTGCGCGATGGCATCACATCCTTTAGCTAGTCCGCTGACCACGCTCCACCCTTGCTCGGCCAGATATTGAGCAATCCTTTCGGCGATGAGAGCGCCATGCTTAGTTGGCTCACGTGTGCCAATGACTGCCACCGACTTAGCTGCTTCAGGTGCGAGCGAGCCGCGCACAAACAGTAAAAATGGATCGTCTTTCGTAGCTGCAAGCAAGGTGGGATAGTCCGGGTCGAGGGGCGAAAGAATTCGAGCGCCATGTCGCTCTGCCTGCTCGACCTGCTTCTCTGCCCCGTCTAATGCGTGCTTCCAGGCCAGGCTGTCGCGCAAGATGGTAGAGTTTGCCGGGAACTGATAGGACATGCTCTCGGCTGTAGCGCTCTCGAAATTGGCCATACTTGCCATCTTGCGCAGCGTGGCAGGCCCGATACCTTTGAGCATGGACAGCGCCAGTAATTTGCCGGTGGTTGGTGAGATCTCGCTCATTGATATTTCAAGGGGTCTGATACGGTCTGGGCCAGGCTGAAACAGTCTACGGAACTAGCACCTGCGTCGGTGAGGTATTTTTTGGCATACAACAGGGTTGATCCGGTGGTTGTCACGTCATCGATGACTAGGAACCTCTTGCCTTGCACTTCCGCTGGATTGGCAACGTAGAGGTGATCACGAACGTTGGCGAAGCGCGCCTCCTGCTTTAGATGATCGTGGCTTTGAGACTGCACCCCCGGCCGGTAGCCGAGCACATTGGGGTTGAATGTCAATCGCAAGCGGTTGAGTCTGGGGTTAATGCCATAGGACGCCTGTAGCTGTGCTAACAGATGTGCAAGTCGGTGCGGCCGGTCAGGCCTAGCAGGGATGACCGTGATGACCAATTCTGGACCGGTTCCGCTGAAGGGCAATACAGAAGTGAGGATGAGGTAGTGGAAGGCGATAAAGCTTCGGATTGTTTCGATCCATTCCGAGGGAAAGATCACTGCATCTTTGTTGTTTTGGATAGACTGAGATAGGTGATGCCATTCCCTTCGATACTTCAAGGCCTCGCAGGAGGTGAAGTAGCGCCCGGCTGCATGCACGACATGCCGTGCCTTCTCGCCGGGAAAGAACTTGGCAATCTCATCGAAACGCGGCTTTCCGGTGGCTGGCATTCCGGCTTCCAGTAGGCGTTCCAAGTAGGGCAGCCCAGGCAAGGGATCTTGTAGACAGGTTTGAACTTCTTTCTGATCTCCTACCACCACGTCCGGGAGCAATGAAAGACTACGCCAATGCGTTTTCTGATAGCTGTGTGGCCAACCCTTCTTGAACAGTGCTACGCGGCACCCCGCGTTATAAGCCGCTTTAATGTCTACGTCCCCGTCACCCACGAGGAGAACATAAGGGAGCTGATCTGTGTCGTTCATGCCTACCGCAATCATGGACCTATGAACGCCCTCGCCGTCGGGCTTGTAGCGCTGCACATCCTCATACGCAATCACGATGTCCCAGTTGATTGACGCGTAGGCTTCGGCTAAGACCACATCCACATAGCGCCTCGGCGATCGGGTAAACACGCCTAACTTTAATCCGGGAATTGTCAGAAGCAGCATGCGCAGCGTCATCTCATCAATGAGATGACGAGCGCGGCTCCTGAAAGCAGCCAACACCTCGCCCACGTAAGCTGCGTCGGTGCGATTCTTGCCGGCCTCGCGGAGTTCTTTCATGTCCTCAGTGTCGACCAGCGTCTGGTCAAGATCGAATATACAAAGCCGGATCATCCTATTCCCCTACAAGTCCATTTACCCGAAGACACTATCTCAAAGGTCTGGCGCACGGCAACAGCAGTGAGGAGGGTCTGGGCGCGTAATCGCAAACGCAAGTCTCTAGCCCTTAACAAGACTTCCGAGGGTCCCGGGGGGGGAGAGTGATGAGCAGATCAAAGTGGCCAAGTGGTGATTCATGTGCCTGTCCGGGCTGCTGTCACAAGCTGCCTACTACGCATCCCGGTTTTCCCATGCCTTTGCACTGCCAGGCGCTTGACCAACGTGAGCGTATTGCGGCTTGCAAGTCGTCTGTGGTTCTTGACCGCGCATAGGGCATGTGCAATTCTCGACATTGGCAATAGCCAGGGGTCCATACCCCGAGTTGCTGCGGGCTCACTACGATCTGATGCTCCTTGTTTTGAACGGGGGCCTTGGGGAAACCGCAGTCAAGGTCCAGAACTACCGTCAAAGCACATCGGAGCCAGAGATGACATCAAGATTCCGCAGCTGAGGCTGCTAGGGCTTTTCTAGCCCCGTCCATTGCAAATGACCAGCTGCATGCGCCATTGGCGCATCGCAGTAGCTCGCTGCGCCCAAATTAAGGAATATCTTATGACCAGCTTTGACCGGCAGGCCGTGCTGCGCCTGTCCGAAACGCTTCATAGTGCTTGTAGTGAGCACTTCAGTATCAGTCCGCATCGCATTCGCGAAGCCACGATTCGCGCCTTTGGCTTCAATAGCGAGGCTGCATGGCTTGCTCACATCGATCAAAAGCCCGACTGGATAGGGATTAATTTCGATATGCTTACCTTCGTCATGGAACTAGCGCAGATGACCAAGTCTTGGCCGACAGCTGAGGCTGTGGGTGCGTTGGCCTCCGGCGTTCGACTGACCTTAAACATTGCGTTTGATCCCAGTCGTCAGCATCCCCGTTACACAAACACGACCTATGAGCTTCATGCTGCCTTTAGCGGGCTGGATGGACATGTTTGGGCACGCCCGCCGGTCGTGGTGCTGCCTGAATTTTTCAGCGGGAAGCCCGGCGATGTTTTCCGTAGAGAGAAGTTTCGGGTCGATTCTTCTTGGCAGCATCGGAGCTTCCCAGATAACGAGCTACACCAGGAGAAAGGGCAAGCATTTGGGCGCAACATCCTCACTGCGCGTTTGATAGACAATGAGTGGCAGGGAGGCCTGTTCGTCTACGACCCAGAAGATCAGAAGGACGATCGCAACGTTCGTAAGAACGCTCACGCGGCACTGTCTCGTGCAGTGCTTGCATCGGTGTTACCGGGCTTTCGTTGTCGCGTCTACCGACCCAATCAGTATGATCAACGCGCGAGACGTGTTGAGATGTTTTTGGATCCATCAATCCTCGCTCAGCTCCATGGGGTGGACCTAATTTTTAAGGTTCCACAGATCGGTGGCTGGCGGGCCCATGTCATCCATCCACATCGGTATGCCGGTTTGAACGAAGTGCCCGATGAACCAAGTGGACGCCTCCATGATGGCTTTTGGGCTTGTGATCTCTACTTCCATCCCGGGCACTCGGGCGTCGAACAAGCGTCGGATTTCGATCTCAAAATGGCCTTCTATGGCGTCATGAGAGAACGCTTGCGCGAGATGCTCGGAAATGCCGCGCATCGCTTATAGGTGACGCAGAGATCCTAGCCGCTGTGAGCTAGCTGCCACGTGCCTGCGTGTGTATCGCCTCTAAAATTCGCTCCCGCTCTGACGCTCCGCCTGCGTTCAGAGCGTTATATAGGTTGTGTTCTCGGCCTTCTTACCGTATGGGTCTTCCCATGTGAGGAGTGCGTTGTAGGCTGATGGGCTGTCAAGGTAGATAGCGGCATAGAACGAAATCGAAGAGCCAGGCTCCAAGACGGGTGCAGGAAACTTAGAGTCGTAATCTGTCCCCGCAATAGGATCGTGCTCTTCCTTCCCAGCAATGATCTTAACTTGAACATTGCGAGCCTGTGCTGAGCCTACATTAGTCACGCGGAAGCGGTAGGTCTTATTGTCACGGTAAAGATCAAGCTTCACGTGCGCAGATGCGCGACCAGCATCGCTGGATAGCAGCAGTTCTAGCTGCTTCTCATGCAAGGCGGCGGTGGCCCGATTTTGGCGAAGCTGCGCGTCCTCTAACTGATCCATTCGCTTACGCTGCGCGCTTTGCCGAATAAGTGCGAGCACGGCTGGCACGACTGCCAGCAATGCGATGAGAAGCGTGAGGACTTCAAACTTGGTCATGGAATACGCCTTTCGCGGAGCACTAGCCAGCTTGGATTGCCTCGCTCAAGGATACATCCTCGCCCCCTTCCTCAACCGCTCCTTGAACTGCCCACGCACGTAGCTCGGCAGCGTCACAGCCGGCTGATATTGGCCCAACGCCTCCACTTGGATCTTCCGGGTGTTCCCAGCCGATTTGTGCACATAGTTGTCTTGGAGCACGGGCGCCTTCTTGTTGAGGGCATGGCCGGTGATCAAGGCAATGTGCTCAACCCGCACGCCCTTGGCGTCGAGCTCTGTGGCAAGCATATGGCGCTCGCAACTGAGGCTTCTGTGAGCCCAACCTATTGCTGCCACATTTGGCTCAAAAAGGCGGCTTGGAGCTGAAAGCCGGCCCTCGGCTTTGCTCTATCTATTCGGCATCAGGCGCAGCCGCCAGACTCACAGTCCAATGGCCACCTTCCTCTCGATGGGGCTTGAGTAGGTCATAGGTCCGACGTCCCCCCAAGTTTGAGTAGCGCCTTAGTTTGGAGTCCAATTCCCTACCCCGAGGAGATTGGACGTGAAGAAGCGTTTTTCCGAAGAACAGATCATTGNCGGCGGAATGACGCCGACGGCCTATGCCCAGCACCTGGCCAACAGCGATATCATCAACCCCGGACTCTAAACCCGACTGCTACTCAGGATGGGGGGACGTCGGGTCTTCAACATGTCAACGAGTCCAGAGTGCCCGTAGGCACTTGGAGAGAAGGCTGAGTCTGCACGTTTCAAATACTGACTCAGCGCGCTCACGCTGACCCTGCCATCCGGTGTTCCCGCTGCAAGCAGAGAGACAGCTTCCACGACAAATCGCGGCCGACGTTTGATCTTTGCCGATTGGGTAGACACAGCGACAGACTTGAGTTGAGTAGGAGCCGCAGGTTTTGCTTCTGGTGTCTCCGCATCAGGCGCTTCCGCAGCTGCCTGCTCCGGACTCCATTCAAAGAATCGATCACAAGCATTACGCAGGGCATCAGGCGTTTTTGCCTCGCCCACTATGAAAACCGTTGCGCCTCGCTCTCTCAGTCTGCGACTAAGGTATGCAAAATCCGAATCACTGGTGACAAGGCAAAAGACCTCTGCACGCTTGTCGAACAGCGCTTCTTGAGCATCAAGAGCCAGAGCGATGTCAGCAGTATTCTTTTTAGACGCGTATTGGTATTGGAGGCATGGGGTGAACGCCTGCCGGACTAATGCTTGCTCCCAAGAGTTGCTGAGCGTTGCTTTGTTTCCATAACCCCGCCGAAGGATCACACGACCTGCCTGCGCTGCCATAAGGAGCGCGAAATCGATAATCGCTGGTGCTACATTGTCGCAGTCGATCATAACCGCGACCGTTCCATCCTGTTGGTGTGCCATGATCTTCCTTATCTAATTATCAATATATTCTTTGAAATCACGGAGCCGCATATAGAGGCCATGATCCCGCTGCCACTTGGCCAAATTGCCATCACGGAAATTGATCACCGCGTTTTCCCATTCTTTGAGGTTGCCAAGTTCGAACCAAGGAAGATTTCCTGGCTGGATGTATTGCATCTCACCAGGCTGGCGCCCATCGGGAGTTTGATAGATGAGTGGTTTATCGGCTTTGAATTTATGTCCTCGATACCAAGTAAAACTGATGATGGTTGCGTTTTGAGGCATCTTCGGCCATCGTGCGTAGGCATAGATTTCAATGCCCGGACTTTCATCCTGCTGTTTCTTGCGCTTCGCCTCTTGTGCCTCACTAAGCTTGCTGGTCACACAACAGTGATCCAGATTTCCTGGTCAGCGAAGAACTCAGGATGATTTTTCAAAGCATCGAGCGTCGACCCATTGGAGACCATTGGAACGGCTTGCGTCTTTCTAATCTCGTGGAGCTTTTCTAGACGATCAAGTTCGCTCGGTTCAATCATTCTGGCTTCGGTCCATAACACTTCGAACCAGGCCTTTGCCTCAGCCAATGACACTTGATCACTGGTGCGGAAGCCAAGCTCTTTCCAGTGGAGGTGTTCAAATCCAGCGACACCAAGTCCACCAGATGATGCATTCGCACTCCCGATCACCATCTCATCTGCGGCGATGTAAGCCTTGGCGTGGAGGCGATCCAGTGTCTTGACCTGGACGCCTTTGAGCGTCATCAGGGTCCTGACCTCTGTGATGTTCGTTGCTCCCTGGCTTAGCTCCAAGATGACACGAACGCTTCGACTAGGCTTGCTTAGTTGCAAAATCGTTGAAGCGTTAGTTCCCCAGAACGCTACTGCAAGATCAAGGTCAGTATCCTGCCCTTTGACCCAATCGACCAGATCTTTCTGATCTTTGATGAGAACTGCCATGTTGCAAATCCTCCATTTCTGTGTAGGCCACTTGGTGCGAACTATCCAAGTTCAGTCAGTTGTGTAAGCTGGGAATGCATAGCTCGCTTGCCTAACCGCTTTCCTTTGAAGTGCAGGTGGCGTTTCTTTTAAAAAAGGCTTAGTTCAAAACTTCGCTTAGGCAGATCGTTCTTATCAAAGCATCTGGTCAAGCATCGCGAAGTGCCCGGCTCCTGACCAAAGCGATCGATTGCCAACTACATACACTGCCTCCTTGGCACGCGTGACTGCAACATTGAGGAGGTTCGGCGTCGATCCAGCCCAGCCGCGCGCACCATGCTGGGCAGCTTGCGGAGCGCCCAGCACGAAGATCACGGCTTGGGCTTCGCGACCTTGAACAGTGTGCACAGTGCCAATGCGCTCTTTAGTCCACTCGTAAGGGCTATTCACCCAACCGGTAAGCAAGCCTGAGCGACGAACGAGCTCCCGAAGCTCGTCTTGCACGACGACAAACGGTGTGACGACATAGAGGTCAGGAGCGATGCTAGCCCTCTGCAACAACCGTAAGAGCGCGATCACCTGCTCGCCTTCCTCGGGCGAATACTTATCCCGTCCACTGCCACAAACCTCGATCCAGCGTGAAGGACCCAAGGCATCCCGGATGATCGAAACACCAGGCACTTTGGCTTGGACCATGAGGTTGTTGTAGGCCACACGGTTGGAAATCTCAAACATTGGCGAGGCGCAGCGCCTGTGCACCAACAGCGGCGCACCAACCGCGCGAGAACCTGATGTGGTTTCAAAGCGCGCGCAATGCAGGCTTCCGTCGTCAGCAAGCGTTTGGGCAGAAGCGTTAGGAGCAGCAAAGCGATCCGAATCAACCTTAAACTCGCGCATCACCGCTTGCGTAAGCACGGGCGGCAGCGGGACCACGGGCTCTACCTGCAATGGATCGCCCACAATGAGCGCGTGCTTGGTTCGAAGGAGTGCACCAACGGTCGACTGAGGCGTTGCTTGGCCAGCTTCATCGACGAGTAACCAACCTAGGCTCTCATCAGGAAGCTGGTTGAGCATACGTTCGACTGATGCAAAAGCAGTGGAAATGACTGGCACCACAAGGAACAAGCTTGCCCATAGATCTGCTGCCAATTGCTTGCGATCGGCGCCAAGCTTGAAGTTGCTGCCGACAAGCCCATTCAAGTTGCGAAGTAGTGGTAAGGCTGCCGCATCGATAAAGGCGCGGTGGACATCCATTGCCGCTTCAAACAGTTCAGAACGCTGGGTTTGAAGATCGCGATCCAGCCAAGGCAACGCCAAATTCTTGGCGCCGTGTGCAAGATCGTGGAAACTCGCATCAAGCACGCAAGCGCCGTCGCCCACTTGAACGCTTGCGCATCGAGCAAGGGCCTTGTCCAGCGCATCCTTTGCTGTGACGTGAGATGCGGCGATATCATGGGCGGCTTTTCGCGCCTGCTCAGACGCTTGGAGGGCGGCATCTTCTTTGGACTTTAATTTCCGATAGGCAACTTGTGCTTGATCATGCTCGCGAGCGAGGTGTGTATTTGCGGCCTCCCACTGCTTGACGCTGGTCGAACCAAACAGGCGTTTCAGGGCGAACAAACCAGGACGATCCCGCTCATGTTGGCTCAGCGCTTCCCGGCTGCCTCCAAGCTGGCTCCCGGCGTTGGTTGATATCGATTGTGCTGTCTGCCAAGTCTCTATAGCAATGGCAGCATTTCGCTCAGCATCGGCCCTTTGCTGTGAGGCATATTGCTCGCGTTTCCGTAGAGTAGGCAGGGCACCGAGTGCCTGTCGAAGCGACTCCAATTCCGCCAAGCGCTTGCGCACTTGCGCTGAGCAAGCTTGGAAGTGCTGTTTCGCTTGCTGCCAACGCGCCATGGCCTCAACTGGACTTGCAGGGGCTTGGCAAAGCTCAGCTAAGCCCTCGCGATCAGATTCTTGGCGCGGCGTGATGCCACTAACGCGTTCCAGGTAGGTCTTGAACGAGAGATGCGATTCTGTCCAAAACGCCTTTCGAAAGCGGGAGCGGTTGGTGCCGTTCCCCAGGACAGCTGCCGAAAGACCCCAGGCATCTTTGCCAAGCAGCTGGGTTGCCAAAGGCTCGAAGTAACGAAGCGTGCTTTCCTTGGCAATGGAGCCGAGTGCCGGGATCTCTTCGCTGATGTTCTCGACTGCTTTGTTGTTCGAGCTTGCCACGACCATTTCGAAACCACGAAGCGACAGATCAAGAGAAAATAGCTCCTGATTTTCACCTCGGATGCGTTTACTCCATGCAGATTTGAAGGCCTTTTTGGGATCATCGAAGGCGCACATGGCCTCGGCCCGACGCGTCAGCTGATCGGCCATGACATCGCGTAGTAGCGTGCTCTTGCCCGTGCCAGGAGGGCCATTGACGCCCAGCAAGGGGCTCGTCTTAGGCAACTGCGAGGCGAGGTTTACCGCCACCTGCTGTAAGAGCGCCGGACGCTGGTTAGGTGGAGTGACCCAGCGCCCAAGGGGCGCAATGGCAGGCGACAATGCCTGGTCAAGCGCTTGGCGGTCATGCAAAAGGTCATGCCGCTCCGAGGGCTTGGTCTGCCCCAAGAAGCGCGCCAGTGCTGACGGAAGCTTTTGACGCATTGCGCGATCCTTGGCTCGGGCCAGGTCGCGCAAGAAGAAGCTGTTGAGCAGGAGCGGATCCGGAACGAGGCTGCTTCGAAAGCCCATGTAGGCAGCGACGGCAAATTGCGGGCCCTGCACCAGCTCGGCAGGGAGTCTGAGGGTTTGCACCAGCCAGGAGAACGCCTTTTGAAGCGTGGCGTAAGCGATCGGCGTATCCGTCCCACTTGGATCGGGGCGGAGCTGTTTGGTGAGGCCTTCAATCAGGCGACCTTCTTCCCTCGTCCAGGAAGCCAAATCGAGCAATGAGCCTTCGAGCGCAACAGGTAGGCCCCAGCCAAAAGCCGAGAGGGTTACCGGCATGTCGCCAGCCAGAAGTCCGTCTTTGTCGACCAAGATCGATGCCAGAACGACCTCGCCCTTGATGTTGGGCGGGTTGGGGCGTGCGTCTTGAAAACGCGTGAGAAGCTTGCCGAAAGCGGGCTCAGCGGCAAGCGTTCCGAGGATGATATGAAAGTAGACCTTGAAGTTCGGCTTAGAGCGGGCGGAGCCGCCATCCCAAGGCAGCCCTGGTCCAATCGAGACGATGTTTTGCGCTATGTTGCTCGCAAGCTCTGCGCGTCGCTTGAAGGTGGTGGGCGATAGCACTTCCAGAGCTGACCAAGCATCCAGGATATCGGGAGCGCGATTGGTGTAGTTCACCGGTTCGAATTCAGGCGGGGGGATGGTGGGCCCAGCCTGCTGCTCCGCCATATCGCTCGGCTCAGGACGAGGGCGCGTTGGCTCGGTTGAGGCGTCGCGTGGCGCAAGCGGCGCCTGGTTGTGCGCGCTGTCAGCCCGGCCCTGTGCCCGGTAGCGACCCAAGGCATTGACCACCTCCGTAGCAAGCTCCTTGGCACGCGGAGTTCGGCGAAAGCCAAGTTCCTCCGCGAGTTCTGCAAGCGTGGCCTCGTCAGAAAGGGATTCAGCGTAAAGCTCTTCGAGCTGGTCAATGGATTTAGATAAGTGCGGGCGGCTCATCCGTGGGCTCAGGTCTGCGGGCTACCCATGCAGTGTAGGACAAGCTTTGGCGCTAGCAAGGCTTTGTGATCAAGAAGAAGGCCAACTGATTGATCTGGCCAGCAGAAATGCTCTCGAATCGTGCCGATGATGCGAATTGACAAGATGCTTAGAGATCTTAGTCTCGTGCTTGGAGCTATTCATGAGCCAAGCCACGCGGCGTTGTCCGACGAAATTCGAAATCCTAGAAGCTTGGAGCGAAGCTTGCGCTCATCAATCGAGGTGGATGGCGACAGGCGTCCATGATGCTGCGCCCTGGCTGGACGAGCTGCTGGGAGCGACCAGTGCTAAAGACCTCGCGTGGCTCCTTGACGAGCCCGACATGATGGATGTCGTGTTGCCCGCACTATCCATGGCATGCATGCGTTGCCACTGGATGATGGGTCGTTTGCAAGGCAATTTTCATGTCGATGATCAGCTGACCGTTGTGCTCACGCTGCTGTTCGCCCGCTCATCTTTTCGAGCAGAAATGATCCGGTTGATCATGGAGCAGTATCCTGACGGTCAGGGTTTGAGCGACTTGCAATTGGTGAAGCTTGCCGAGTGCGTCGCCTTCATTGGGGATGCATTGTGCTTAGAGCGAATGATGGCACGCGTTGAGGTAAGCGAGACTTTGTGTGATGCTTTTGATCTCGCCCAACGCGCCTCGCACGAAGCATGCATGGCCCTGCTTTGGTCCCGCTGTGGCCATGTAGCTTGCATTTATATGGATGCCAAGGAGTGTGCGAATATGGAGCTGCTTTGCATGCGCGAGGATGCCAAACGTGTTCGAAATTCCCTCTCGGTTGGCAGCCCAAATCTTAAGGTCACCTCTGCTCCCGCCCGTCTCTGACGAAAAGCTCTAGCCGTAGCTCATTGACGCCTGCACCGCCTTAATCATCTTCCGCAAGTTGGCTCGGGTCAGTTCGCCGCGCAAATAAGCGGCAAAAAGGTAAGCCAGAACAGTTGGGCGTGGATCTATGCCAAGTGCCTCCTTCCTAAGCTCGTCCCACGTGATCCAGTCAAACTGAGTGGGAAGCAGGCTGTGCAACTGCTGTGCTTCTGCTGAGGCTTTTCCGGCTGTCATAGCATCGACTAGCTGATCTTCAAGTGGCCTAAGAAGCGCCGCGTCCTGCTCGCTGAGGCTTGTTTTGCCATCACGTTGATGCGCGATCATCCAAGCGATCAATACCGCAGCTTGAAATGGCTTAAAGCCCCAAATTTCAAGTCTCAACGCAATTCTTTCCCAGTAATCGTCAAGCGCCCCCAGAATATTCCTTACAGCATCTACAAACGCCATGACTCTCATCCGTTGAGTAAGTTCGCGAAGTATAACGCGGCCACGAGCGCAGCGTTACCCACTATCCTTGATTGCCGCCTTTCGATCAATGATCTGTGATGTCCGACATCCTCTGCCTCATCCCTGACACCAATGTGCTATTGCAGTATAAGGCGGCCGTCAAGATTCATGGATAGGTCTTAGCTCCCCTTTTCAGCTTCTCTCTAAACTGCCCACGCACATAGCTCGGCAGCGTCACAGCCGGCTGATAGTGGCCGAGCGCTTCTACTTGGATCTTCCGGGTGTTCCCGGCCGATTTGTGGACATAGTTGTCCTGCAGCACGGGCGCCTTCTTGTTGAGCGCGTGACCTGTGATCAAGGCAATGTGCTCAACCCGCACTCCCTTTGCATCGAGTTCTGTTGCCAGGGTATGGCGGAAGGCGTGCGATCCGATCCCTTTGCCGAAGCCTAGGCCTTTCAAGTAGGCAGCAAACTGGTTGACGAAGCCCTGGCTGTAGCGTCCGTTTGGCTCCCCGGTCTTGCGGCAGGTGCCAGCCGACAGGTTCGGGAAGAGGCGCGGGTGACCAGACGCCTTGATGTCCGCCAGGAAGTCGAGGAAGCCTGCTTGGAGAAGACTGTCGTGGATCGGCACCTTACGGATGGCGCTCTTGCCTTTCAGGCTTTGACGGCTGCGCTTACCCGCGCTTTGCGCCAGATCCTCATCCACGGTTTTTTGTATCGAGAAGCACCACACGCCTTGATCTTGGACGATGTCAGCCACTTTGAGCTGCGCGATCTCATTGATCCGGGCGCCTGTGTAAAGCGCAATGAGCGGGCACCACCAACGGTGCGGATACTTCTTGGCCCAAGGCAGGAAGGTTTCGGGGTTGAAGATCTTCTGGATTTCTTCTGGTGAGAGAAGCCGCTCGGGCTCGTCCTGATCAGCCAGTAGCTCTTCTCTGGCCGGCTTGAACGCATCCATGGGCGAGTGCGGGATGGCACGAGCTTTGACCAGGGTGTTGAAGAAGGACGCGAGGAAGCGCCGATGCAGTTCCAGGGTGGCGTTGGCCGGTTGAGCCCGCCCTTGGCGTTGACCTTTGGCGATCAAGGCATCGACGCTCAACCCTTGGTGCTTGGGGTTGGTCATGAAGTCTTCGGGTGCCCATCGCAGCAGATCCCACATTTGGTAGATATGCGTGTGCTCGATCCGAGCAACAGAGGTGTTGCCGCTCACCCGGTGCAAGATGGCAAGAGTGCGGCGATAAGCATCAATCGTAGTGGTGCGAAGGTTCTGCCGCTCCTTGTCTTTGAGGAAGTCGTCCACCTCTTCAGAGAGGAGTCGCGCCGGAGTGGCCAAGGGCAAAGGCTCGGGATAGCGAGTTCCGGATCGGCGAAGCCGTCGCAGCTTTTCATGATGGTCATAGGTCGCTTGGACCAAATCCTGAAGGTGAAGCGCGCCGGCTCGGTCTTGAACGACCATGTCAGTGAATTCGACTTTGCCGATGCGAATGCTTCGGATAAATAACTGACCTTTGGGGTGCTGCAAATACTTGTGAAGTTGAGAGTGTTTAAAGTGCATCTACTATCCAATTTTGAGGAGGTAGACGTTTGATAAGGGGAGGGGATTTTCTGTCAATGATAAAATAGGACAGAATTTCGTGCCGATGATTGCCTAAGGTGATCTCGCTAATTGCCATTAAAACAGCCGCGTTTTCAGTTTGAATTTCATAAAAAATTTTCTCGGCAAGCTATATGGGGCAATGATTGACGCTATATAAATGGGTTTGAAACCATCAATGCGCATGTAGTGTTTAAAAGTAACAAACGGGCAAAAGTGGGAGAAATCTCACGCAAATAAAATGAACTTAAGATAAATGCGGTGGGGTTTGCCTAATCTAATTACTCTTAAGAAGACAGTTAGGCAATTCGAGTTTTGTCCTTCCAGGCCGATAGCGGTCAGTCTGGGAGTCGCAGAATTTGAGACATAATTCGGCTCATATTGTGCTGTAGTTTGCCCTGTGATGAGATCGCCCTTTCGGCACCTGCGATCTACTATGCTGCAAATCGACTACTTATGGAGCAATGAGCCGTGACCAACGACGCGGGTGATGACGGAAATTCGTTAAACGACACGTCCAAGAGGTTTGGGGTGATTGGTTCCACGTCGAAGACGCAAGTCTTGGGCAGCACTCTGCAAAACGATGCGATCAAGAGGGCACTGAGCTTCTCTGACTCCCTGTCACCCCTTGGTAAGGCAATCAAGCGCTCTCAGGGGACTGAGCTTGCCTTTTATCAGGAGCAGCTAGCCCGGACGGTTAACACAGGACCTATGCTCGGGCAGCTCCAAGAGGCCATGTTTCAGCAAGATCAAATCCTGCGGCAATTCACCGGTTTAGGTCGGCGCGAGCGGCTGCCTTGGGATTCCGATATCAATGCTTTACGCACATTTCAAAGTAGCATCGGCCCTTTGATCAAGCAGATGGATCAAACCCGCGAACTTGCGAAAAGTTGGGATAGGGATTTCAACTTTGGGCTATCGAAGATTGGCGAGAGTATCCGCGCCTTTAACGCACACCGCGAGTCAATTAACCGCTTTATTGGGCAGCTTGGCGAGCCTTTCGAATTGGCTACTCGTCTTTCACAAAGCGACCAATTCAAAGCATGGCAAGCTGCTGCTGTCGGTCATGGCATGCAAGCGCTCGTGGATCGAGCACTCGCGGACCTAGAGTCCAATGAGCTCGCATCTGTTCGATACGCGGATTTTGAGAGCGAGGAGGATCTCGGCGCTCCCGAACGGGCAGTTCTGCTTGTCGCATGGGTCACGTGGCTCACCACCGCAGTCCGCCATACGCTCTCAGATCCGAAAGAGCGCAAAGAGTTGCTTCAATTTATGTTCGGTATCTTGATGTTTGTTTACAGTGACATCAGCGGTCGTCGCGACCAAGACGAGCTGCGCTCAGAAATACATCAACTCAAAGCAACTATCACCACTGAGCAAGAAGAGCATAAAGCTGATGTAGCCCGTTTAGAAGCGCTCCTGACTGCTCAGATTGCGTTACAAGTTGTTTCTCAAAGCTTTGAAGTCTTACCCCTGCGAGCTCCGCTGCGCTCATCTCCTGCCGGGCCATTAGCGGGTGAGCTTCGGCGAGGCGACGAAGTCCAGGTATGGCAGGCTGCTGGCAAGTGGCGCTTCATCCGCACCGTCAATGATGAAGGCACAGTGGTTGAGGGATGGGTTATGAAGAAGCACTTGCGTCACGTAAATGACTAGCCAAGTTGTTGACGTGTGTCGAGTGATATCAAGATATCGCACTGTTCAAATTTACAGGACCTATGTCGGCAATGCTTTCAAAAATTTGGGACAAAGTTCGTTGGGGCTTCACAGAGATTTTAGCGTGGTGCATCGCGACGCATATCGAACGGATTCAGAAAGATGCTCATCGAAAGGGGGGGAAAGAAGGATTCGATCAGGGTAAGGCGGTGGGCCAGAGTGAGGGGTTCGCAGAGGGGCGCCTTATTTACGAAGTGGTTGAAGCAGCGCCGTTGCAAGTCAAGGCCATAGATGAGGGCTTATATGGGCCATCACGATTGGGGGATGTGTCGACCGCCAGTTTGATGAAAAGCGATGTAGAGCAAAAGGTGGCGGGGGGTCTCATTAAGGCACCAACAGATGAACAATGGGAAATGATTCTGACGGATCATCCCGCCACTTGTGTTTCTGCCGGTGCCGGATCGGGTAAATCAACGACACTGGTTCTTCGTATTGTTTATATGCTGGAATATCTGAACATTCCTGATCACGAAATCACAGTCATTTCCTTTACCAAAGATTCGTGTGTCGAGCTACGCAGAAAGCTCATCGAGGTCCTTAGTCTTTGGCGCCATGGCATTGCTCCACCGGCCTGGGAGAGCTGGGCAAAAGAAAAAGTTAGAACTTTTCATTCCGTTCTGTATCGGCAAGCGAGTTGCGCGCTACCTGGGCGGAAGTTTTTTGAGAACTTGAAAAATTCTACTGCTGACCGCTTTGTTGAAGATAGCGATAACGGAGACGTCGATAACCCAGCAAGCGTCAGCAAACTCAATGAAGCCCAGGTAGAACTTATTGCCGAAGCTTATAGAAAACTCTTTTTCACGGATGTCGTATTTCGTCAGGCAGTCACTGAAATTTTTAAAGCTGAAATTTTTTCTGGGCCCAACTCCCAATCCGATAAAGAAATCAAGAAGACGTCGATTTTTCACTCGGGTCGTCGGGATAAGCAGGTTGTAGAGCTGTGCAACAAATCGTGGGAGGCGCATGGTTGGCCATTTGATGGGGTTGTCGATGTCGACTCAGTAGAGCTGGCAATTGTGGAAGGTCAGCATAAGTTCTACGCTAATGGCGTTCATGAGCATACGCGGACGCCTATCGTCTTGGGCTTCTCGCCTAATCTCAGTGAGGCAGAAAAAGATGCCAAATTAGGCGGCAATGATGGACTTAAATTTTCAGTATGTTTAGGGCTTCGAATTCAAATTTTGACGCGATATGCAGGGCGCGATTACATCTACATAAAGAATGAAAGCGACTTGGCGAATTATAAGCGTTGGAATGACTGGATTGCTAGTTCGGCAAATGGGCAGTCAACTTCAATAGCTCCAATTTTTGATGTAAAGCTTGATGGAGAGATGAAATCGACTTTGATCTACGAGGCGCTTTTTGTCCAGGGTTCATTCATCGAAACGCTGGGTTGGGAGGTCGGTGCTTTGCTGGAAAAAATTCCCGCTCCCCAATGTGTAGATAAGACGGTCTACTTTTGCCGCGCCCTTGGCCGCTTTTGGCCGCACCTGAATAAATTCCTCGGAGAGAAGGGCGTTCATACTTACAATCGCGCATTCCTTGCACTCACCCACGCTGCTGGAAGTACAAGTTTGCTTAACCAAAGTTCTCAGTCTATGCGACATCTTTTGGTGGATGAGTTTCAAGACATTTCACCCCTTATTGTTAATTGGTTAAAAGTGGCGCAAAAGGGGCTGCTCACAGGCGATCAAACACGCGGAGTGAGTATTATGGCCATTGGTGATGACTGGCAATCGATCTATGGCTGGCGAGGCAGCGCGCCGCAATTATTCATTGATTTCGGCAGATACTTTCCTGTCCACGCGGATCTCGGTAGTGTGCGGCAGCTTTTATTCAAGAACAATTTTCGCTCGGTGGAACCGATCGTGCAAGACGCTGAACGCTTACTTTCGCGAGTGAAAAAAAAGGTGTCAAAGACTAGTGTTGCAGTTATTAAGACTCATCATGACGACCACGGGGTCAAGCTTATTACTTATGGTGATCAAAAAAAGAAGATAGACGACAATGAGTCAGTGAAGATTTTGGTTCCTTTCATTGAGAATCAATACAAATCCGCGAAGTCCAGGATAAACGCGAGCAATGAACTCGTGATTGTAATGACTAGGCGGCGGGGCATTCGAAATATTTTATCGGCAGAATTTCCAGAGAAGAATTATGCGGGACTGAGAGTTTGCACATATCATCAGGCGAAAGGGCTTGAAGCGGACGTGGCGATTCTCATCGAAGACTGTGTTCCCGGGGACTCTCATCCGCTTCGGAACATGATCTATGCGGCCAGCGGGTCGACGTCCCCCCATCCTGAGTAGCAGTCGGGTTTAGAGTCCGGGGTTGATGATATCGCTGTTGGCCAGGTGCTGGGCATAGGCCGTCGGCGTCNGAAGCCAATGATCTGTTCTTCGGAAAAACGCTTCTTCACGTCCAATCTCCTCGGGGTAGGGAATTGGACTCCAAACTAAGGCGCTACTCAAACTTGGGGGGACGTCGTCTCCTTTTAGGTCCAGCACGTGTTCTAGCCATGAACATGTGCTGGCTAAGTCGATTGACGTGTCGATCGGGACGCCTTGATACCAGTTGCGTTCAAGCTTTTCGGTTGCCACCTTGATCGAGTAGCGAACAAAGTGCCGATAGATCTTTTTGTATGCTTTTAGTGTTGGAGGTTGTAAGGTAATTTGATGGGGATAAATGGCGTGAATCAAAGTAATTAAATGATGTTGCCTTTTATAGCACCGCCAGAAAGCCTCGGCCTGTTCCAGGGTGCTTTCAGGGTGTCGCGCCAAGAAGACTCCGATTGCTAAGGAGACGTACTGTTTGTCTATCGACAAATTTCGGCAATATTTAAAATTCTTGCCGAGCTGCTTGTCTCTGAATGCGATAAATGAATTTAAATCAAACATTGGATTTTAAGAATTTATCTTGCAGTCTATATCGGTATTTTTCCATGTCAATTAAATCCGGCTAAGATGTTTTTAGTATTTCTGGTGAAATGGTAAATCGATTTCTCAGGTGGAACGCTAGGCATTGTCATTCGTGACGTTTATTCGTGAGTTTGGATCTTTGAGGTCGATAGAAATCCGCCGTGATTCCATAACAGGCAAAGTAGAACCCTCGAAAATAGCTGTCTTACGCTCTTGAGCCTTGCTAAATCTTGAGTCAGAACTGATGAACTCTGACTCAGGAAACACACATGGCCATCTATCACACCCGCATCAAAACTTACAGCCGAGCCAAAGGGCATTCGGCGCTTGCCGCAGCGGCATATCGCGGTGGTTATCTGCTCACCGATCCCACCTCAGGTGCGCGCCACGACTACCGGGGTAGGACGGGCATCATCCAGTCGCGTTGCATGGCACCACCTGGTTCGCCGGCATGGGCGGATGACCCGCAAGCACTTTGGGCCGCTGCAGAAGCGGCAGAGCGACGCTGCAACAGCACCGTCTGCCGCGACTTCGCCATCGCGCTACCACACGAACTCGATGAGCCCAAGCGCTGGACGTTGGTGCTCGATATCGCTCATCGCCTGATTGAGAGATATGGCTTTGCCCTGCAAGCGAGTTACCATCGCCCGACCAAAGATGATCCTCGCTACTTCTACGCCCATCTGCTTGCGACAACCAGGTGCATGGAAGCCGCTGGTTTGACCCAGAAGACGCGTGTGCTAGACGGGCGCATGAATGGCAAGGAGGAAGTCGAGTGGATCCGCGCCATGATCGCTGACCGGATCAATGCACACCTTGCCCAAGCTGGCATCGGCAAATCGGTTGAGCATCGGCCCTTGACGGAACGCTTGGAAGCGATGCGAGGCAACGGAATCTTTGTCCAAGGACAAGCAAGCTTCGAGCAGCTTCTGTCCCGCTACCGCCAAGAGGGACGACTGTTGAGCGTGCCGGATGGCCACACGGCGGAGCAGGCCCAGCGTGAGCACCAAGGGCCAGGCATGGAGCCTGACGACGCTCCGGAAAATTGGCAGTCCGTTGGCCGGTTCAGTTCAAGTAAGGACGGCGAAGCTCTGTCAGCAATCCAAGCAGATCGAAGCGGCCATCAAGATACGCATTGAGGGCGTCGGCCATGTGCTGGTCAACGCCAAAGCCAGCCGCATGCTGTTGGGCGATCCAGCCTTCAACATGGGCTTGGCGGAGTTGATGTTCTTGGTGGTCCAGAGGTAAGGCTTGCTGGCTGACGGAAGGAGGCATGGCGAAGAATCCAAGTGGCTGATGCACTTGATTCGTAGCACAAAGCGGCTCTTCGTCAAGCCGCCCCTAGCCGCTTGCAAAACGAGCGGTCAGAGCTTCTCGCCCTCATTGATCGCCTGATTCAAGATCTCATACCACTGGTTCATCTCGCGCTCGCTGCCGAACTTGATCGTCCAGACTGGATGGTCCACATCTCGAACGCTGACCGTGATCGTTCCTTCCCGCCTCCTGATTAGCCCTGACCATCAGCCGCCTGTCGCAGGATCTGCGCCGCGCTGGGTGGATGCTGCTGTCACCTGAAGCCAACGAGGTGGCGTGATGAGTATCAATGCCGTGCAGTTCCAAGCGGGATTGTCGATGCCTGAGTTCTTCGCGTCCTACGGCACCGAAGCCAAGTGCTATCGCGCGCTTTACAAGTGGCGCTGGCCGCAAGGCTTTCGTTGCCCTGTTTGTGCCGGACGCGTGCGCTCGCGTTTCAAGCGGGGTGCTGCGATCTACTACCAATGCAGCGCGTGCCGGCATCAGACCAGCCTGATTGCAGGCACGATGTTCGAAGGCACCAAGCTGCCGCTGCGCACCTGGATGCTGGCGTTGCACCTGCTGACCTCGACCAAAACCAACATGGCCGCGCTGGAGTTGATGCGGCATCTGGGCGTCAACTACAAGACGGCCTGGCGGATGAAACACAAGATCATGCAGGTTATGGCCGAGCGCGAATCCATGCGGAAACTGGCGGGTTTCGTGCAGATCGACGATGCCTATCTCGGCGGCGAGCGTAACGGTGGCAAGGCCGGACGCGGATCGGAGAACAAACAAGCGTTCCTGATTGCGGTGCAGACCGATGCCACCTTCACCGCGCCGCGCTTTGTGGTGATCGAGCCGGTGCGCAGCTTCGACAACACCTCGCTGCAGGACTGGATTGCCCGTCGCTTGGCGCCCGAATGCGAGGTCTACACCGATGGGCTGGCCTGCTTCCGCCGGCTAGAAGACGCCGGCCACGCGCACACCACGCTGGACACTGGCGGTGGTCGTGCCGCGACCGAAACGGCCGGTGCACGTTGGCTCAACGTGGTGCTGGGCAATCTCAAACGCGCCATCAGTGGCGTGTATCACGCCATCGCGCAAGGCAAATACGCAAGGCGTTACCTGGGAGAAGCGGCCTATCGTTTTAATCGTCGATTCCGCTTGCGCGAGATGCTGCCACGACTTGCCACGGCCATGATGCAATCCACACCATGCCCAGAGCCGGTTTTACGTGCAGCGAGCAATTTTCATGGCTGAGAGTCGGGGCTAATCAGGTCCCGCCTTGAGTTGTGCCAGTGCTTCTCCCAAGAGCGAATATCCATCAACGGGTAGATCTTCACTGTCCTGCCGACACGAATCTTCAACCGCGACCGCTCAATCGAGACCGCCAAAGCTCCTTGTCGCCCAAAATAGGAGCGATCAAACTCCCGACCAAAGACCTCCCGCTGGCTGCGCAATCGGTCAGCCCGATTGACGGCAACGGCGACCAGCACCGCTGTGCCCAGGGCAAGCAAGATGAGAAACGTGCTAACGGTCATGTGAACTCCTGAGAACAGAATGGGACCATCGTTGATTGCCAACGGTGGCTATTGGACGCGGCCGGTGATCTTCCAAGTGCCGCCCACCTTGGTGAAGGTGTAGACCCCATCCATTTGATGACCAAAGTCCCGCTCCATGGCTTCAACCTTGGCGCTTACGTCACAGGTGTAGCTGGGCGCACCTTCTGCCTTCGTGCACTGGTTACTCTCGAAGTCTTCGATGCGCGCCTCTTCGTTGCTGTTCGCTTTGACGAACTGCAAAAAAGCGTGCTCCCGCTCAGTCTCAGCAGGGCCACCGCCAGAGCAGCTGGCCAAACAGACCGACATCAGGCCAACCAGGGCCAAACAAAGCTTTGACATGTGCATCTCCAAAAGAGGAAGGGAAGAGCGCTGGGGATCCACCAGACCGACAGGTTCGGATGCCCTGATTGCCGGCACGCTCAATGACTGCAAGCCTCCGCACACCGGCAGGAATGACCGGTGTTGGTGCTTGGCAGTCGGAGTTGATTGGCTGACGGAACCATGTTACTGATAAAGTAACAGACAAGGCAAGTCGGAGACCTCATGCTCAAACACGTCATTGCATGCTTGTGGTCACATTTTGGATCTGGACGACGCTCGTCTCATCTTCGCCAACCGCCTACGTCACGCGCGCCAGAAGGCCGAGCTGACCCAGGAAGCCTTGGGTGTTGCCGCTGGACTGGCTCCTGAGGTGGCCAGGACGCGCATCAATCGCTACGAGAAGGGCGTGAACGAGTGCGATCTACGCACCGCCAAGCGCTTGGCCGACGCTCTCGGCATGCCACTGGCTGCCTTCTTCGCCGAGACCGATGAGGTCGCAGACGCCATCCAAGCGCTCGCCAAGCTTTCCGTCGAAGAGCAGCGAAAGATCGTCGCCGAATTGCAGCTCAAAGCCCAGCGCAGCGATCCGCCTAGCCCATAGTGCATCGGGCCTCGCTGCTGGTGTCCTGGTCTGCGTGCAGATCAGACAATTCCTACACAGATGCCAATGCCCATCCGATCTGAGCGGGCGGTGTGATCCTGTAATCTTGCGAGCGGACGGTCGTTTTCAAACAAGCCAGGGATCACAGATGGAAGGCAGCGCGTCATGACCGGCAAGATCAAGCTCAGTGTCGCCATCGCGCTGTTGCTCTTCGCCCTCACCGCAGGGGTCTACCTCTCCGGTCAGTTGATCCTGATGCTGTTGAAAGTGGCTGGGCCGCTCAGCTTCGACACCTACTGGTCTTACGTCAAAGCGCTCGACCTCCCGCAGTTCGCTCCCTATGCCAGCAAGATCAAGCTGGCTGGCGCCATTGGCTTCGGCGTGCCGCTCCTGGCCTGGATCGCGCTGCTGATTCCGCTGTTCAAGCCGAAGGCCGCCGCCTTGCATGGCGATGCGCGCTTTGCGTCCGGCAGTGATCTGGCCAAGAAGGATATGCTCAAACCGTCGCCAACCGGCATTGTGGTTGGCAAGCACGGTGGCAAGTTGGTGCGCCTACCTGGGCAACAGTTTGTGATCCTGGCCGCGCCCACGCGTTCCGGTAAGGGTGTGGGCATCGTCATTCCCAATCTGCTCGACTACCAAGGCTCGGTGGTGGTCCTAGACATCAAGCAGGAAAACTTCGATCTGACCTCCGGCTGGCGCAAGAGCCAAGGCCAAGAGGTCTTTTTGTTCAACCCCTTTGCCGAAGACGGGCGCACGCACCGCTGGAATCCACTGAGCTACATTTCGCCCGATCCCGCCTTTCGCGTGTCGGATCTGATGAGTATCGCGGCGATGCTCTATCCAGACGGCTCTGACGCCCAGAAGTTCTGGGTGAGCCAGGCCCGCAACGCGTTCATGGCGTTTACGCTCTATCTGTTCGATAGCTTGGACGATCAGATCAAGCGCAAGCACCCGAAAGACACCTGGATGTTCCCAACCCTTGGCTTGCTCTATCGCGTGTCGTCTGGGGATGGGAGCGACTTGAAGGGCTACCTTAAAAATCTTTCTCAGCGCGACTTCCTGGGCCGCGACGCCAAGATGGCGTTCGACAATTTGCTCTCGCAAGCCGAAGAGACGTTCGCCTCGATCATGGGCACGTTCAAGGAGCCGCTCAACCAGTTCATCAACCCAATCCTGGATGCGGCCACCAGCGGCAACGATTTCTTGCTCACCGATGTGCGCAAGAAGAAGATGAGCATCTACATTGGCATCCAGCCGAACAAGCTGGCCGAAAGCCGCTTGTTGATCAACCTGCTGTTTAGTCAGCTCATCAACCTCAACACCAAAGAGCTGCCGCAGAACAACCCGGCGCTCAAACATCAATGCTTGCTGCTGATGGACGAATTCACGTCCATCGGCCGGGTCGACATCATTGCAAGCGCGGTGAGCTACATGGCTGGCTACAACATTCGCTTGCTGCCGATCATCCAGAGCATGGCGCAGCTGGACGCGACCTATGGCAAGGATGTCTCGCGCACCATCATCACCAACCATGCCTTGCAAATTGTCTATGCCCCGCGTGAGCAGCAAGACGCCAACGACTACTCGGACATGCTCGGCTACACCACGGTGCGCAAGAAGAACAAGTCGCACACCAGTGGCAAGCAAAGCAGTGTGTCCTATTCCGAAACCGAGCAACGCCGTGCCTTGATGCTGCCGCAGGAGTTGAAGGCGATGGGCTTTGATAAGGAGGTCTTCCTCTATGAAGGCATCCCAAGCCCAGTGCTTTGCGAGAAGATCAAGTATTACGAAGATGCCTACTTCACCAAGCGCTTGTTGCCGAAGGTGAAGATTGAAGCCTTACAGATGGTCCCCGCATGAGTGATAGCACACCTTCCAATGTGCCTCAGAATCGATTGAAGGCTGGTGGCAGTCACAGTCAACAGCTTCTGCGTGACCTGGCATTAATCAATGCGCGCACTGTGCAGCAGTTAGGGCCATTGCAACCGGGGGCGTCCGTAGCAACGCCTAAGCGCAAGCCCAATCTTCCACGTCCAATGCAACGCCTCAATCAGGATGCTTTTATGACTCAGACCAACGATTCTTCCCCTGATTCGGTCGGCAAACGACCGCCAGTGCCACAAGGCTTGCGCGAAAGCTTCAAGGATTACCCCGATCACATTGCGCGGTTAGAAAACGCGCTTCAGGATGCGGTCGATAAGCCATCGCCGATCACACCACCCTTGGAGTTTGCGATCTGGGCGATCGAGGGCTGTCTCGATACTTTCGTTGACGAATCACGCGAAAAGCTACGAATCGCGGAGCAAACGGGCGACCAAGAAGCAATCGCACTGGCGAAGTCAACGCATCTTCTTATGCTTCATAGCGCCTCTAAAGGCGCATGGAAGGAGCAGAACTTGATGGACTATTTTGGGTTCCCAAGTTCGAGTCATCGTCATGGCTAATGAAAGCGATGTGCTGCCGAAAGGGATCCACGAGCAGATCCTACGCGAGCAAATACTAACCGCCCCAGATTTCATCAATTCAACAGCCGAGCAGCAGCCGAAAGCAATCATTTTGGGCGGTCAGCCTGGTGCTGGTAAAGGCGGCCTGGTAGCCCAGGCGAAGGCCGAGCTTGATCAAAATGCCGTCACAATCGATCCAGATGAGTTGCGCCGCCACCATCCGCGCGTTGCTGACTTTCGACGCGAAAATCCTTATGAATGGTCTGGTCGAACCCACAAGGACGCGAGCTCTTGGGCCGATGAGCTACGCGTAGCAGCGACTGCGGAGAAAAAGAACCTTATTTTCGACACCACATTGAGTGATGGAAAATGGGCGTCGGAGACGTTGATCAAGGGCTTGCAAGAGCAGGGCTATGAGGTCGAGGTGCGTGCTGTTGCTTCTCCCAAGTTGGAGAGTGAGCATGGTGTCGATGAGCGTTTTACGGCCAACACCGACAGGCAAGGCTATGGTCGCCATGTGCCTGAGGGCGCGCGTGATGCAATCTACGGAAAGCTCCCTGTCAGTTTGGATACCATCCATGCGAACAGCGACGTGCCGATCCGCATCTTCAATCGTGAGGGCATCGAGCTTTACGACAGTCGCATCGACACACGCATGCCTGGTCAAGCGATGGAAGAAGCGCGCAACGCGCGGCTTAAAGATCCCGCTTTCACTGAGCATCTTCGGGAAGCCTGGCAAAAACAAGTCGATTGGCACCGTGACTTGCCGGACCATGTTCAAGAGATCCCGAAATCTGATCCTGCTTTCCAAGCAAAACTGCTTGAGGAGCATGCCAAGCTCCGGGTGAGCGATGTGGTTGCTAGTCGTATGGAAGGCATTGCCACCATTGATGAACTCGTGCGGCCAGGTGCTCCGCCTGCACGCGTGCCTGTGCCTGAGCCGGAGATCCCGGGCTTGCGTCGCGCCGGGATGACAGCAGGGCTTGCGGGTTTGGGTGTTGCCGCGACTGCCTACGACGCGTCGCAAACCGGCGAGCGTGTTGGCACGCTGTTGGCACAAGACAACCTCACCGCTGCGCGCTCGGAAGCGCTGCACTTTGGTGCCCGAGGTGTGGGCGGCTGGGCGGGAGGTGCCGCCACCGCTGCCGTTGTTGGCACGACCGGTGCAGGCCCCGTCGCGCTGGTGGTGGCTGATGGTTATCTATTCAGTGCCGCTGCCGACAAGGCCGTGACGCTTTGGGACAACCGTCAGATCTATACACAAACCGACAAGCAGGGCGTGAGTTGGCAGTTCAACGGCAGCCAGTGGCTTCGCCAAGAAAAAGCCGACCTGCAAAACGATGGCACGGATACCCCACAGAAGCAGGGCATGTTCGCGCTGCCTGAAAAAGCGCGCGAGCTGAACTATCACGCCAGTAGCGAAGCGACCGAGCAGGCGTTGGGCAAGGTGCAACCCAGTAATCCCTATGTGCAGCCATCCAGTGAGGCAGATGCGGCGCATCTCTACGCACGGGATTGGCGGCATGATCCGGCAAGTGGCCAGTGGTCACGGATGATCGCCGACGAAGTTGATCGGAACGATCGACCTGTCTGGACGGTTGATCCGGCAAGCCCCGAGCGTAGTGCCGCGTTGGATCAGCAGGCAGCTCAGGTGGTGGACGCCAACATTGCCCGTGGCCCAGCTGCAATTGCGGCAACCTATCAAGCTGCCTATCAGCGCAATGGCTGGGACGACTTCGGGCCTGTGCCAGCTGCCGTGCAAACCGCCTTGAACTCGGATTCGTTGCAAGCCTCGGACGGCAAACAGTATCAGCGCGATACCCAGGGCCAGTGGCGACATGATGGTGTTGCTGCCGAAGGCAATGTCCCGTTGGAACTCAATGCAACGCGTGAGCGCTTGCAACCGGCCTTGGAGCAGCATGCGCAGGCAATGGCCCAGATGCCCGCGCGGCAAATGCCAACCGCGCAGCAACAAGACCAGGCCAATACCGAAGCGACCTATGCCGCCTATGGCGTTGCGCCCAATGCCCAGACTGCAGGTGCTATCCAGCTCGCGGTGCAACGGACACGTGAGGCAAACGGGATTGATGCAGCGACCAGCTCTTTGGCATTGGAGCGTGATTCAACCGGCCAATATTCGGTGGACAGCCCCATCCAGCATTTAAGCCGTGACGCCGATGGTGTAGTGCGTGTTGCAGCAACCACCAGCACTGATGAGATCCATCAGGCGCTTGGCGAAGTGCAATCGCTTCGGCAGGAGCAACCTTCTTCGACGGGTGCACCCGAGCTGCGCATTGACGCGCAATCGCCCCAAGAGCGCGATGCCTACGATCAAGCATTGCGCGAAGCCAATCGGCAGGGCGTTTCCACGCAAGAGGCCCAACAGGTCGCAAGCTTCGCAGCAACGACCGTTACCGCCCCGCATGTGGATGAAACCCAAGCGCCTCAGGCAGCCATTGATGCGCGCGATCAAGGCATTGCGCGCGCCGCTGAGCAGCCTACTGTTGCTGAGGTCGGCACGCCTGCTCCGGTGGCGACTCCTACATCCGTCAACGCCCAAACGCAGGAAGAGCCGTCCCAGGTTGCCAAGCCCGCCGAACCAAAGCCCGAACCTGTCCCACAACGCGAACCCCAAGAAACCCGAACACCTGAGGTTGCCGCACCTCCGACAGCCGGCGCAGTCCAGCCGAAGGCGGAGGCAGTCGCCCCACCCTCGGCAAGCGCATCTGCGCCGAGCGCTGGATCGGCATCATCAGCTCTCACGTCTCTTGAGGAAACCCCAACCCAGGCAAACGTTCCAACGCCGTCGGCATCAGGTGAGGTGGAAGGGTTGCGCCTGGGTGATCGGGGACAAGAGGTCGAGTTCTTGCAGTATCGCTTGCAGCAAGTGGATGCCCGTGGTCCCAATGGTCAGGCCGTGCCGCAAGACGGGCACTACGGTCCAGAGACCGAACATGCCGTGAGGCAGTTCCAGCAAGACCAGGGTTTGCCTGCAACGGGCGTTGCCGGCCAGGACTTGGATGCAGCGCTGTCTCAGGCACAACACACGCGCCGGGAAGCTTTGAAACCCACAGCACCGGCATCGGCAAATGGCCAAGTGGAGAAGGGCAGCGAGCAGCAAGCGCAAGGAGTCACGCCACGGAACGAAGCGCCATCGGCTGTTCCATTGCAGGCAACGCAGCCAGAGGTTGCGCAAGCGACATTGCCGGCAACGCCAACGCAGAGCGAAATGCCGGCACAGATCGTCTTGCCTGAGCGCACGACCTCCTATGTGTCATTGCCGAGCTTCGGTGGGACTGGCGGGCGTCCAAACCCAGGTATGGACGATGAGGATCGCGTTGAGCAAGCAAGGCCCTTCCAAGATGTCGCTCAGCAGGCGTTTCCCACCAATCATCGGGATTACGCGCTGTTCTCTGCCATCCAGGCACAACTTCCGAAAGGCACTTCCGATGAGAAAACGGCCGAAGTGCTGCATGCCGTCAAAGAGTCAGGCATCGAGCGGGCGGATGAACTTCGGAAAGTCACCATCCAAGATGATGTCGCCTTTGTGTTTGGCAAAACGCCTGGGTTCCACTCGGAAACTGCGCTCAACACGCCATCGCCTGGCATCAATCAGACCTTGCAGAAGACGGAGGCATTGGATCAACAGCGGGCGCAGGAGATGGTGCAATTTCAGCGCGAGCGCGAAGAAATCGACAAGAACCCAACTGGCCCAGTAATGACGCTTGCTGGCCACTCTCAACAGCAGGCGATGTCAGACGCGTCCAGTGGTGGTGCTGATGGGGGCGGTGGCTGACGTGATAGAAGCCTAGGATCGGCGTGATAACGATTGGGAGCAGCACGTGCTAAGTGATGTTGACGCGTTTTGTGCGCTATCCGCCGTGGTCCGACTCCGCAATGCGTGGCTGCGCTTTGCGCAACGCACCTTCGCTTGACGCAAACCTTGGTTGCTGAAAAAGCAATAGCGTGGGGCTTGCAACCTTAGGTTTTGGCGCAAATGCCAACGCCAGATCAACAAAATGCAAATGTAATTTTAATGTCTGCGCGGGTAGCCTCAACTCACGCAAGTTGTGCAGTAGATCTCGAAGTGTAGGTGCTATGGATAGCGAGTCAGGTCAGACGGATGACGCAGAACAACCGCTCTTTCGCAAGCGAAAGGGGCCGGAGACAACTTCCACACTCGGCGACCTAAAAGATGCGTTTCCCTCGTCCATCCGGATCTGGATCGGCTGTGGCTGTGTGCTTTTCCTCTTGCTGGCCACGTTTGTTCTGACCGCGTCCTACTCCAAGCGGGAGCACGTGTCGGGCCAGATCATTTCGACGCATGGGCGAGTGGACATCCGAAGTGGAACGCCTGGCCTCATCCTGTCAACGACGTTAAAGCCCAACGCCTTGGTCAAAAAGGGCCAAGTGCTCGCGGAGCTGTCAGCCGACACCACCGACGAAGCGGGCCGCTCTCTATCCGATGAGACGATCAAGCGTGCGCTCACCCGATCAGAAGAGCTGACCAAGGAGCAATTGCAGACG
Organism: Xanthomonas cassavae CFBP 4642; assembly: GCF_000454545.1. Classification (NCBI taxonomy): domain Bacteria; kingdom Pseudomonadati; phylum Pseudomonadota; class Gammaproteobacteria; order Lysobacterales; family Lysobacteraceae; genus Xanthomonas; species Xanthomonas cassavae. Next base: position 4,104,854 of record NZ_CM002139.1, on the reverse strand, counting down.
CATGAATTTTCCGGCCAGCGCGAACGGGAACTGACGCGCCAAGTCGAAGAAACGAGCGGTGCGCTGCAGGAAGTCGCTCGCAAGATCTCAATCTTGGAAAAGAAATACGCCAAGAACAAAGAACTGTTGAAGACCATTGAGCCGCTGCTTGCTGAGAAGTATGTGTCCAAATATACCTACCTCACCTACGAAAATGCCCTCTTGGATGCAGAGGCGCAGATCCAGGATGCCCGCGCGCAGCAGTCCACACTTCGCAATCAACGTGCCGCATTGCTGGGTGAGATCACCGAGATAAAGACAACGGCCAGCAGGCAAGCAAGTGAAATCGAGCGCGAGAAATCCACGATCGAAGATCAAGTGGCCAGAGCCAAGTCCGACCGGCTGCAGACCATCACCTCACCCTTGAGCGGCACGGTCGCAGCGATCTATGCATCACAAGGTCAGCGTATCGGCACCGACTCGATCATTGCATCCATCACCCCAAGCGAGTCGGTGTTCGAGGCTGAAATCCTCATTCCTTCAAGAGCCATCGGACATGTGACGGTCGGCACCGAGGTGCTGCTTAACATCGCCGCATTCCCGAAAGCAAAGTATGGCGCCATCCAGGGGCGCATCGCATCGCTGTCGACGCAAACGAGTCCGCTCGGTGAGTTGGAGCGCCGCTATGGTCGCCAGTCGCCCACTGAGCCGGTTTACACCGCCAAGGTGGCCTTGCCTTATCAGACCATCGGAGTCGCCCAAGAAGCGAAGTCCTTCCTGCCGGGGATGGAAGTGGATGCGGAACTGATCTTGGAGGGGCGCAAGATTTGGGAGTGGATGTTTGACCCCTTCCAAACGATGGGATCGCGCTTGACGGATGAAAAGCGATGAAGGACGTCTTGACACCATCCGCCAATGGCGATGCCGAGCCGGATCGCTCTGCTGGACCAAGCCTGGTGTTCTCCTCGAAGCGTCGTGTGCCGCATATCCGTCAGACGGAGTCGAGTGAGTGCGGCCTGGCCTGCATTGCGATGCTGCTCTCCTACTACGGCCATGAGACGAGCCTCGGGGAGCTTCGCAACCGCTTTACGGTGTCAACCAGTGGGGCAACGCTCGCGTCTCTGATTGAAATCGCTGATGCCAACGGGCTCACAACGCGTCCGCTTCGCTTGGAGCTTTACGAACTGCCCAAGCTATCGCTCCCTTGCATGGTCCACCTGCACCACGGGCACTTTGTCGTGCTGACGGCTGTGCGGGGCGGGCATGTGCACATCAGCGATCCTGCAACCGGCGTCAAGAAGATCAAGCTCGATGAGTTCGATGAACTCTTTAGCGGCATTGCGTTAGAGGCGCATCCCGGCCCGGCCTTCAAGAAGATCAAGAGTGTGCCATCGGTATCGCTTCGCGATCTGGCAGGCTCGCTTCGGTCCCTGGTGCCCGCGTTCTGGGTTGTTGGCATCTTGGCGCTCTTCTTGGAAGGTTGTGCGCTGATTGCGCCGCAGTATCTGCGACTGACCATGGATCAGGTGCTCAGCGTCAAGGACGATGGCCTGGTCACCACATTGGCGATCGGCTTTTCGATCGTGCTCTTGGTCCAACTCGTCTTGACCGTTGCCAGGAAATGGACCTTGCTGTGGATCTCTTCCACCACCGGCTTGCGGTGGAGTAGCAACTTGTTCCGTCACCTAGTGTCGCTACCCCAGTCGTATTTCGTGAAGCGGCACACCGGGGATATTTCGAGTCGCTTTCAGTCGATCTACTCCATCCAGCAGTCACTCACCACGAAAATGCTGGAAGCGGTCATCGATGGGGTGATGTCTTTCCTCATGTTGTTGCTCTTGATAAGCTATGACGCGCCGCTTTCCTTCGCCTTGTTGGCTTTCACCATTGCCTATGTGGGTTCGCGCTACGCCTACTACGCCAAACTCAAAGAGGCCAATCTCGATCAGATCAACATCGATGCACGCCGGCAAAGCTTGCTCTACGAAACGGTCCGAAGTATCCAGCCCATCAAGCTATTCAACAAGTCAGCACTTTGGGCGTCGCGCTTTACGAACTACAGCGCGAAAGCGACCAACGCGACCATCGGGGCCGAGCGGATCCGCATTGGGTTCGATTCTATCCAGCTTCTCATCCAGGGCCTGTGCCGCATCTTTGTAATTTGGGAAGGCACCCGGTTGGTGCTCAGTGGGGATATGACGATTGGGGTGCTGACGGTTTTTCTGATCTATGCGACCCAGTTCAGCCAGCGCAGCATCAACCTGGCTGACTACTTGATGCAGCTGCGGCTGCTTCGCTTGCACACCGAGCGGATTTCAGACATCACCCACAGCGAGCCTGAGTCGTTTTTGCATGGCAACGGCGCGCTGGAAGATGCCGCGCCTACCATTGCCATTGTCAATGGCTACTTCCGCTACTCGTCCACGGACAAGTGGATCATGAGCGCTTTGCAGCTCAGGGCCCCGGCAGGCCAAGTGATTGCGATCGTCGGGAACTCAGGCGTGGGCAAGACCACACTCATCCGCGTTCTGGCGGGGCTTGAAGATCTTCAAGTCGGAGACTTCTTGGTCAATGGAGAGGATCTACGGAAGGTCGGTAAGTCGAGCTACCGAAGCAAGGTCAGCATCGTGATGCAGGGTGACAATTTGTTGTCCGGAACACTGGCGGAAAACATCTCTATGTTTGATGAGCACATTGACCAAGAACGTCTCGCGCAGGCTGCGAAATTGGCGTGCATCCACGACGATATACAGCGCATGCCAATGGGCTTCAACACCAGAGTCGGCGATTTGGGAAACACGCTGTCAGGTGGTCAGAAACAACGGATCTTCTTGGCCAGAGCCTTCTACAGGCGCACTAAGTTGTTGTTGATGGATGAGCCAACGACTGGGGTTGATGAGCAGATGGGCATACAGCTGATGAAGAACATCAAGAGCATCGGCGCAACCACAGTCATTGTGACGCGCCGACGTCCCCCCAAGTTTGAGTAGCGCCTTAGTTTGGAGTCCAATTCCCTACCCCGAGGAGATTGGACGTGAAGAAGCGTTTTTCCGAAGNAAGCAATCGGCGGAATGACGCCGACGGCCTATGCCCAGCACCTGGCCAACAGCGATATCATCAACCCCGGACTCTAAACCCGACTGCTACTCAGGATGGGGGGACGTCGGCACGACAAGAACATCTCTCGGATGTGCGACATGCACTATCTCTTCGTGGGCGGAACTCTAAGGCCCTTGATCAAAGAGCAGCCAAGAGCATCTGAAAAGAGCGATGCAGCGGAAACTACTGAAAAGTCCAAGCAACAATGAGCAATCAGTGCTTATGAATTAATTCAAAGGGAGGGGTGTTATTGAGAAGTCGATAGTGGGAATGACTAGGACAAAATTAAACACATAGTATGGAGTGCTGTAATGAGAGAGCTGAAAAATGAAGAGCTATTCTTAGTGGCAGGTGCCGCCGCCGCTGCGGATGTCGATCCAAGCGAGCCGCCCACGCTGCCGCCAGTGGTTGTTAACCCGCCGCCTTCGGGGCCACCGTCGCTTCCACCCTCTCCGCCGATTGAGTTCCCGACACCACCGCCCAGTGGTGGAGGCGGGGGTGGACTGCCGAATCCAACGGACAAAAATACGACGACTGATCTCGGAGCAGAGGTGGATATCCTCGTCAATAAGTCAGCAACCTTGGAAGGGCTGGTTCAGCTGGCGCAAGCGAAGGGTTTCAATATAGTGGCCACTGATGGTTATTCTCATACGGATCCTCTTGCTACTGGCGGTGGAACAGTTTACGTAAAAATGTATTCTAACCCCAGCGATACAGCATCCCAACTAACACATGAATTAGGGCATACGCTTTTCGATGGGGAGTGGAACACGGTTACAGATCGAGCATCAGCCATTAATATGGGTCTAGCAACTGAAGGTGAAGCAACAATCTACTCAATCGCGGTCCAGAGAGAGCTTACCGCACAGGGTGTCGCTTTCAACATTGCCGCAGATCCCGCCAATGTGGCTTCTTATAATGCGACATATGACGCATATCAGGCCGGTCAGATAAACTGGGACGCTGCTTCAGCGCAAATCGGCGAGTCTTTCAGGAATGGCGAGCATATTGATGTGAATGGAACTCCTGATAATAAGGCTGATGATATTAGCTATGAGCAATACTACGGGAACTATTGGGACAGTAGGAAACCCGCTGGGGGCTGATGGCATGGTGTATGGATATTAAATTTCAGAAGGTGGCTGGTATGTTTTTTTCAAAAAAAATGGCGTTTCTGGTAATCCTTAATTTTTCTGCGGCGATGAGTGCGCATGCTGAAAATAAGGACTCTCAATTGAATTTGGATGAGATCGTTAGTAAGTTTTATGATTCTGCTAAGCCGGTCAACTATGAAACTTTCCGTGATATCGGCCTCAGTGAATTTCGGCAAGTAAGTTCAAGCCGGTCATTGAACATTGCTTTTCGTTCAGCCGCGTTGAAGACAAAGGATCAATATGGAGTCTCCTTCGTTGAGTTCAGGGTTCCACCTGAGCTCGACAAAGGAGTGAGCTTTGCGTATATGGAATTGACGCCCGGACGCTGTTATGAGGTGTCTAAGATCAAGCAAAAATTTGCGCTCACTCCATACGTCTTGCCACCCAATCCCCATGCGCCACTCACCGACGTTAGTAAGGATGTCTTCTATAAAACCAATCTTGGTGAAACGTCGGTATATGTAAAGGCGAGCTCGAAGGGCGAGTGCTTGCTTGGTCTCACAAGAAGTCGAAACTAATAGGTTTTGCTGGCGCTAGCCAATTAGGCATCTATCTAATTGGCTAGCGCTGAGATGAGCAACCAACATGTTTAGTGTGAAACGATGAGTTTAAGCACTACATAGTCATAAGCAGCCGCTGTGGCATGGGAGGCGATAGCGTGATGGCACTACGGCTCGGGCCGCTCTCTCAGGGTGTTGCGAATGATGCGCGAGTAGACGAGGAGGGCAGGCACGCACATCAGGCAGATGCCGATGAAGAAAGTGCCATAGCCCTGGCTTTGTCCATGGAGCGTGGTGAGATAAGCCACTGCAAGGCCTGAGAAGCCGGCAAGCACCCTGCCGAAGATCGAGTAGAAGCTTGTTAGCCAAGCGTAGTGCTCTCCTGCCCGTCCGAGTGTGACTAGCTTTGACATGTAAGCAACCAACGCGATGCCGGTATAGCTACTGGCAAGGTTTTGAAGAATAACGCTAGCCCAAAGCAGCTCAACAGACCGCTCGTTGGACGAAAGCAAGGCAAGACCGAGGAGGGCAAGGGCTTGGAGAGCTGCGCCAACAAGAATGGTCGTGCCCAGAGACATGCGTCTCAAGCTGGTGCCTGCGGCCAAAATTCCGAGGAAGGCAGCAGGGATGGCTAGCCAGATGTGCAATGATCCGACCGCACTCTTCCCGATGCCAAGGGCATAGAAAAAAGGATTGATCATGGGACCCAAAAGAATGTCCGGTAGGCGATAGCAGCCGATGAAGACGATCACCGCGATCCACCCTTGCATCGTGGAGGGTCGAAGCGACACCAACGGAGCCCTCTGCTTCTCCGCACTCGTGGCATCTGGGGTGCGGTCGCTATCGGGATGGGATTGCAGAAAGAGCGTTCCGCAGATGGGCACCAACATCAGTGGCAGCAGAAGGGCATAAGCAACCTGCCAAGACAGCCGCGCTGCGAGCAAGAATACCAGACCGTCGCTTAGCAGAAGAGCAATGCGGTAGCCAAACTGATAGGCAGTGAGGAGCTTGGCTGGCTGCTGGTGCACTGCCTCCTGTTCGATGCGAAATGCATCGACTGAGGCATCCAGGGTCGCACCGCCAAAGGCGGCTGCGATGGAGCTCAATGCAATGAGCGGCAGACTACCGGTGACGACGCTCAGGACAAGGCCCAGGAGAGAGAGGGCGACCATGACCGAAGACAAGACAATCCAGCCCTGACGGTGCGCCATGGTGCCTCCAACGACCGGTGCACGGCGTTGGTCGAGATGGCGGGCCCATAGGAATTTGAGGGAGTAGGGAAGTGCGGTCCAAGCCAAGGCACCGATGACTGCGATCGAAAGCGACTTTTCGCTGAGCCAATAGCCTAAGGTGCTGCCGATCAGCGGATAAGGCAAACCAGAACCGAAGCCCAGGAACAAAAATCCAGTCCAGGCCTTAGTCGGCCTTGATGTCACTTCATGCATGGGCTGCAACTGCCTTGTCGCTTCGGTTCGTCCATTCGTATCAAGGAAGCAACGTGTCTTCCTCAGCCATCTTTGCGAAGGGTGTAAGTCTTGGTTCCCAGGATAGCGCCCGTCTTATCTCGCACCAAGCGATGCGCTTGCTTGAAGTGAGAACGCAAGCAGTGTCGGAGTGCTCTCGCCAGGCGTCGGTGATGCCCTGGCATAGCCACGAAATCCAGGATCCAGAGTTGATCACCTTCGTTCCAGTCGCTAATCGGCAAGAACGGAGGATCTTGCCGAACCAAATGACTGGCGGTTTCAGGCGTTAGATATGCCCATAAGGCGTAGCCGGTCCATACCCCATCGTCGTCTTCGATCGTGACGAACTGGCCTAGGCGAATCGCAGGCCATAGCCACACATAAGCCGCTGCTATACTGAACTTCTTGCGGTCAGTCTTGAACAGGAGTTGCATCGCCAGGCCAAGCGCCTGCGCATCAACGGCATTAGGTTGCATGGGTGTTGGTTGAGCTGAATTTTTGCGCGGCAACGGCAGCGTCCGGGAAGGTGAGCAGTGCGGCAGGAATTGTTGCACGCCCGTTCAAGCCTAGACCTACGAGGTAGCTGGTGGGTTCGCAGTCGACAAGCACGACGGTTCGATGGCCAGAATTGGTGATGCCGAGTTTCTCATCTGCGACTTGGGCACCGAAGAGCAGTGTTCCCCCATGCACGCGTGGTCCCGACAGCTGGGCTGCATAAGCCATGCGGTGCGTATCAAAGAAATACAGCGCGGTGGACACGTGATCGCTTGCGTAGCCTAGGACAAGCCAGTGTGGTGGTAAGCCTCTCCAAACCCGTCGCGAGACCGCGACCTCGGTTGCGATAAAGACCGAGACCCGCTCGGGTCCCGACGACCGATCGGCGAGGATCGACCGCACCAGCTTGATCGCGCGGCGCTTAGAGACGCGATAGGAAAGGCGTGGTCGTGGTCTCAGCCAGCGGTTGGCCGCACAAAGATGAAGATCTGCGTTCGGAAGTGCGCGCACGAACGCTGCGATCTCCTCGCCAATCTGAGACCCCCGGGTTGCTTTGCCTCTGAGGTGGTCAGAGAGCCAATCGTGGCGCTCGCCGTGCTTTGTGGGCTGATCGAACGCATAGTCAATGCGCTGTTGCTCGCGGTAGTAGCGCGCAATGAGCGCTTTGAAATGCAACGCCTCTGGGCTTGACTCAGGCAAGGCACACGCTTCTGCACAGTGATGGAGAAAAGCAGCTTCCATGTGATGCTCGATCTGGATAAGCAGCTGATCGATGTTGGCGATTGCCTTGTCAAAGCGGGAATACTTCTTGAAGAAATAGGCAAGCGATGGAAGCGAGTGGCGAACATCGCGCATCTCATCGCCGAAGAAGTGACGATGCCCATCTGTGCCATGCTTCCAGCTGGGAACTGCGCGGAAGCCGCCGAAATCCAGGAACTGCGCGTTCAATGTGATGTTGTCGCTTGTCGGGCGTCCGGTCCAGAGGCGATGCGCGCGACTTGCGGCAATCTGCTCGGCAAGGCGGAGGTAGAGCTCAGACAAGTCAACGCCTAGGCAATTGGGATTGCCGGCATCGAGCTGCGCGTGCTCGTCGGCAAAGTGGATGGCGTCTCTGACCCGCAGGCTATCTTGAAATTGATCGCTGTTTGCGCTGCCTGATGTTCCGAAATACAGGCTGCGCTCGAAGTGCGCTAAGCGCAGGAAAGCGGGCCTGATCAGGATGGCGCAACGTTCCGGTTCGTCTGCATCGGTGCGTGCCAGAGAGAAGCCGGCATCAATGATGGCAACGATGGGGACTGCCCCGTGGGGGAGTTCTGCGTTGAGGATCTCGCTAGCAACTGCCTCGCGAATGGCATCGTAAAGATAGAGACACCCATGCGAGTGTGACCAATCATGGGCCTCGGAGACCAATGGCGTGGGGCCGGTTCCTTTGGCGATGAGCATGCCATCGGAGCCACAGCGGCCACTCCCTCCGTGGATTGCCCCACCGCTCCCTCCATAGCGATCAGCGCCCAGTGTCTGTTCGCCAAAGCTGCCGGCAACGCAGTGAGCTTCGATAGATGTCACGGCAAAGCGCTCAAGCAAGGACGCTGAAATGCTGGTCCGAGTGGGCGTGTCGTGGATGGCCATGCCTAAGTCATGAAACCAGCGCTCATTGAGCCAAAGCACGGAAGCATCTGGCAGTTTTCCCACTGGAAAGGGCACGAGCATCGAAGTGCTCACGCTGGCGAGGTTCAACAGGTTGGGGTCGTTCTTGTCATCCATGTCCCAGTAGTCATTGGGCATTTCGCTTCCTTGTTTCCGCAGCTGTTGCGAATTCGCGTTCGATCGGCTTTGGTGATGCTATCAACCTGATGGCAATCCGTCCTGCTGCTGCTTGGATTTCCGAAAACCACGGGACATCACGACTGCATGGACAGGTAGCTTAAAGGTGGCACAGGGCATGGCAAAAGTCAGATCTGTACAGGTCTTATTCATTGTCTAATATAACTATTAATCATACGTAGAGGGGCGCAATTGCTGACCCAGCCGTAGCGCGAAAATTCTAATAAAGAATCAAACAGCAAGAGCGCACTTATGGTTTCTGCTTTGCAGAAACCGTGCGCCAACGCTGCGCGTTGGTGCGGTGGCTTTCGCCACCTCGTTGCTATGCTTCGCTAGGCAACACAGCCCCTTAAGGAAACTCTGAACAACTCCCCCTGATCCTGCGACAATCGCACAGAGGCACCAGGACGATGACGATGCAACTGACCTTCGGCGACGCGGAGTACAACNCCCCGAAAACATGCCGAAAACGGCAAAAAACCGGGGGGTTGAGCGCCCTCAGCGCGGCGGATGTGGCGTGTTTCGTTTTCCGGCTGCGTTGATCAGACCATCCTTAAAAACCCCGAGATTCATGTCTCCCTGTTGTCGAGTTCGCTTATCTCTCGACACGGGATGTTATGCCGCTTCTTTGTGTGCTCCACAAACAGGAGTTTCACAAATGGCGATTTATCACGCAACAATGAAGTCTTTTAGCCGAGGCAACGGCGACTCGTCGGTCGCAGCAGCGGCTTACCGAGCAGGGTTTGATCTGCTCGATATGAGCACGGGGCTTGGTCACAATTATTCCCACCGAGGCGGTGTGGATTTCCATCAGATGCTCGCACCGAAGGGAGCGCCGTCTTGGTGCTTCGATGCGCAGTATTTTTGGAACGCGAACGAAGCGGCCGAGACACGCAAAAACGCACGTGTTTGTCGTGAAGTCGAGGTGTCGCTTCCGCACAGCCTTGATGCACACCAAAGAAGAGTGCTCGCTTTGGCGCTGGGTCAATTGCTCGTCGAGCGCTTCCACGTCGCTGTGCTGGTGGCGGTCCACACGCCAAGCAAGCTTGGCGATCAGCGCAATCATCATGTGCATTTGCTGATGTCAGCCCGACAGGTCGGCCCAGGAGGATTGGGAGAGCGCGCCTGTGCTGAGTTTGATGCACGCCAAGGCGGTGGCACAAGAGCACTGCGGCAAATCCGCAAAGACATCGCAACGGTCATCAATGCGCACTTGAAAAATGCCGGCAACGCGGCTCGTGTCGATCATCGCAGTCTCCGAGCACAAGCCCAGGAAGCTGCGCGCAATGGAGAGTTTGAACGTGCCCGCGAACTCACGCGCCGGCCTGGTAAGCACTTGGGCAAAGCCAAAGTTGCGGTGATGCGCAAAACGAAGTTCACCGCAGAGGTAAAGGGTGCAGGGGGGCAAGCTGCGGCATTAGCGCTTTCAAAGGTTGTTGCGGACCACATGAAAAAAAGCGGGAGCTTTGTGCACGAGGTGCCACCGTCTCACAGTCATGCGGCTGCGCTTCGGGATCGTGTCAATGCAAAAGAGTCTGGATTGAAAGGGCGCACAGCAGGTGGGCAGGGTCGGTTGTCAGGCGCAGAGCGGATGCGGCAGATCAAAGAGCGCTTGGCGCGGGCACCAGCGCCAAGTTCAGGACTCTACACACCTTACAGCGGTCAGACCCGACATCTTGGTCGCGTGACGCGTCTGGCTCGGTCCTCTGGCCGACAAGACGCGGAGGTGCTCAATGCGGAGGCTCAGCTCATCGAAGACTGGCTCGAAGCGCAACGGGAGGTCGCGCAGCAGTCTCTCGAAGTATTGCGGCAGATCCCAGGGATCCAGATTGAGCAGGAATTTCAGCAAGCGTATGGGACGCTGGTCTGCCGGCGAGTCGACAGCTATGCCACAAAGCCGTTCTTGTTTGAGGACACCGAGATGCTTGCTCGCTCAATCAGTAAGTATGCCCATACGTTGGTGCGACCCTATAAAGCGCGCATGGCCGTGCTGGATGCGCAGGCCAAGCTTTCTGAGCAGGAGGACAACCGTGACACGCAAGCGGCAGCAAGGGCTCGCCAAAAATTGGCTCGCGCCAAGGTGCATGTCTCTCCTCGCATCCAGGCCATCCAGCAATGGCGCATCAAGCGGGCTCGAAAGGCGATGGTGGAAGCGGCTGAGGCCTTGGAGAAGAATTTTGCCCCACAGCCGATCGAGGTGCTGACGCCTGAGGCATCTGGCGATGATGCGCTTCCACCACAGGCCGAAGGTGATGCCGGGCATTGGGAGTTGAAGTTTCGGCCACCGAAGCCGAGTCTATGACGGCTCAGATATTTCTGACCATTGACCGCGCAGCAAACTGATGGTGCGCCTAGGCATCTGGCTGGAAGCTAGGGTTGTCGCAAAAGGTTCTCGCCAAACGATCGGAACAACGCCGCCCGCCATTGGCACCCGGCGCCGAGACTGAGGCTTCAACGTCAGCGACAAAAGAGCCCCGCGTGCGGGGCTCTTTTTCGACTCAGTCAAAAGTCGTGTAAGACATTGAGTCCATTCTGCCTTTGCATCAGGTGCTTACCCGGTCGGAAACAGGGTTGACTGGTGCAGCGAAGCGAAAACTACTCGTTACTGGCATCAACTTGCGCTGTTCTAGCTTAGCGATATGCTACGCCTAAGGCTCACGGGACGGGCCTTCCAGGGGAGAGGGAATGTATCTAGAAAAGCTGTTGATGCGCAATTACCGTTCATTCAATGAAATCGAGATCCCACTTTGCGAGGGTCTGACGGTCTTTGTTGGTGAGAATAACGGCGGCAAAAGCAACGCGATTGACGGCATCCGCCTGCTTACACCACCGCTGAGTGGTCGTCGTGAGATCTACTGTGAGCCGTCAGATGTGCGCTTTGGTAGTGCGGAGCGATGCTTTGACATCGAAGGCCGTTTTACCGGACTCAGCCCGGGACAGAAGGGACGCCTGATCACCGCCGCGACTGACCCACACATTTCGGGTTGTTCCTTTGGGTTGCGGTATGAGGAAAGGGGCGATCGCATTCCAGGTCGCGCTCAGTTCTGGGCGGGGCAGCATCGTGGTGTAGCGGAGCAGGGGGCTCACGAGATGGTGAGGCATGTTTACCTGCCTCCGCTGCGGGATGCAAAGCGCGCCTTGGCGTCCGGCAACTCCACGCGCATTTATAGCCTGCTCAAGCACTTCCTTGGTGAGATGAGCCCCGACCAGTTGGCGACGACGCTCCAAAGGAAGACCAATGCCGATGTGCTCGACAGGGTTGGTGCAGCAGTTGGGGTCAGCCTGGGAGCTCTGACAGGTGGGGTCCGCCAGCAAGGTGCTTCGCTAGGTTTTGCTAGTGATGAAAAGCTCCTCGACATTGCTCGTGACCTAAGATTCAGAATGGCCGATCACGATATCGAGCCGGAGGATCTCCGCTATTCGGGCCATGGATATGCCAACTTGCTCTACATGGCAACCATCGCCATTGAGCTCGAGAAAGTGAGCGAGGCAGATCTCACGATATTCCTCGTTGAGGAGCCAGAGGCACATTTGCATCCTCAGTTGCAGGCCGCAGTTCTAAGCTTTCTCGATGATCAGACGCAGAAGTCGCGAGAGCGTGCTCTGCTTGCTGGAACCGCTTGTGCCGGAGAGCTGCAAGTTGTGGTGGCAACGCACTCCCCTAATCTTTCCGCGTGGGTTGATAGCGCCAAGCTTGTATTTTTCCGCTCGGCCAGCCCTAAGGGTCGAGTCAGCGGCAAACAAGAGATTGATGTTGATGAGCCTGAGGCTTCGCTTGCGGGCGTTCCCGCAGAGGTTCTAAGTGACATTGAGCCCAGCCCGGTTCTCCCCGCATCGCGCCCCCGTCGCCATAGTCAGGTCATACCATTGGCGAGCATCTCGCTTGACGCAGTTGAGCGCCGCAAGGTGGATCGTTACCTTGACGTGACAAAGTCCGCCATGCTCTTTGGTGGGCGCGTGCTTTTGGTTGAAGGCATTGCAGAAGCGCTCCTTCTGCCAGTGATTGCCAAGAAGTTTGTGCTGAAAGATCAGCCTGACAAGCTCAGGCTGTTTCGCTCAGCTGTTTTTGTCCCAATTGACGGCGTAGATTTTCAGCCCTACGTCAAGCTTCTGCTCTCGCGATACGCAGGTGCTTGCATAGCTGATCGGGTCGTTGTCATCACGGATGGCGATAGAGGTGAGGCTCAAGGCCAATCTTTGACGCCTGGCCAAGCACGTAGAGACGAGCTCTACAAGACTGCTGCGTTCCTTAAAAGTAGAGATCTTCTTGATGTAGAGATCAATGACTATTCCTTTGAACCTGCGTTGCTTGAAGCAGAAAACGGCGAGCTGATGGCAAAAATATATTGCCAACTTCACCCGCGCTCTGCGGAGAAGTGGGATGCCGCTATGAAACTGGTTGGCGCTGAACGATCATTGGCTATCCAGGCTATCTTCAAGGACGTTCGAAAGGGCGAATATGCCCATGCACTTGCTGAGGCGCTGCGCAAAGATGGACAGGTGTTCAATGTCCCTAAATACCTGGCAAGCGCGATCACGCAGCTGACCTCATGAGAAACGCTTTAAAGTTCCTGATTAGCCCTGACCATCAGCCGCCTGTCGCAGGATCTGCGCCGCGCTGGGTGGATGCTGCTGTCACCTGAAGCCAACGAGGTGGCGTGATGAGTATCAATGCCGTGCAGTTCCAAGCGGGATTGTCGATGCCTGAGTTCTTCGCGTCCTACGGCACCGAAGCCAAGTGCTATCGCGCGCTTTACAAGTGGCGCTGGCCGCAAGGCTTTCGTTGCCCTGTTTGTGCCGGACGCGTGCGCTCGCGTTTCAAGCGGGGTGCTGCGATCTACTACCAATGCAGCGCGTGCCGGCATCAGACCAGCCTGATTGCAGGCACGATGTTCGAAGGCACCAAGCTGCCGCTGCGCACCTGGATGCTGGCGTTGCACCTGCTGACCTCGACCAAAACCAACATGGCCGCGCTGGAGTTGATGCGGCATCTGGGCGTCAACTACAAGACGGCCTGGCGGATGAAACACAAGATCATGCAGGTTATGGCCGAGCGCGAATCCATGCGGAAACTGGCGGGTTTCGTGCAGATCGACGATGCCTATCTCGGCGGCGAGCGTAACGGTGGCAAGGCCGGACGCGGATCGGAGAACAAACAAGCGTTCCTGATTGCGGTGCAGACCGATGCCACCTTCACCGCGCCGCGCTTTGTGGTGATCGAGCCGGTGCGCAGCTTCGACAACACCTCGCTGCAGGACTGGATTGCCCGTCGCTTGGCGCCCGAATGCGAGGTCTACACCGATGGGCTGGCCTGCTTCCGCCGGCTAGAAGACGCCGGCCACGCGCACACCACGCTGGACACTGGCGGTGGTCGTGCCGCGACCGAAACGGCCGGTGCACGTTGGCTCAACGTGGTGCTGGGCAATCTCAAACGCGCCATCAGTGGCGTGTATCACGCCATCGCGCAAGGCAAATACGCAAGGCGTTACCTGGGAGAAGCGGCCTATCGTTTTAATCGTCGATTCCGCTTGCGCGAGATGCTGCCACGACTTGCCACGGCCATGATGCAATCCACACCATGCCCAGAGCCGGTTTTACGTGCAGCGAGCAATTTTCATGGCTGAGAGTCGGGGCTAATCAGGACGCGCGATCAAATTGCCCTGGCGTGTAAGCGGGTAGGGAAAGTGGAGGGCCAAACTGCTCTATAGCTGAAAAGCGAGCGGGGACAGAGGGCGGATCAACGTAGTGCTTCAAGCCTGGCGGAAGCGTCAGCTCGTGGCCGGTGATTTGTTGGGAAATCGGAAGCGAGATGCCGTGCTCATTGACCAGCGAGTTGGACAAGGTGTGCCGGAAGCAATGAAAGCTTTTGAGCCGTTGGGTTAACCCTCGCTTGATCGCATAGGCCCGGAACTGATCACCCAGCGCGTCGCCGTAGCCATTTTCGGCGTTGTAGGGCAAATGCGGGAACAGCCGATCAAAGCCTGCGCGCTTGACCTCATCCACATAGACCAAAAATCCTGCATCGATCAGAGATGTGGGCAGGGGCACAAAGCGGGAAGAGTGGGGGTTCTTCAAGCGCTGGTCGGGCTTGGCTGCTCTGAAATGCACGCCCCAAAAGTTGCCGACCTTGCCGATGTCCTCAACATAGAGCTGAGCGACCTCATTGACCCGAGCACCGGTCGCAAATCCCAACAGCGTGCCAAACCATCGGTGCGGATACTTTTTGGCCCAAGACGTGAATGCATTCAGCTCAAGCAGCGCTTCGAGCTCAACCTGGCTAAACGGATCACGACTCGGCTCATCGGTGAGCGACTTGGCACGATTGAGGATGGCTTTGTGAGGCGCCTTGCTGATCAGATCTTCGTTAGCCAAGGCGTTGAAGAAGGAGGCAATACGATCCCGATGCTTTTCCTTGGTGCGCATGCTCAGCAGTTCATGACCACCTTGCCGCGCCTTGCTCAGGATTTCGACAGGGGTGAGGTCGGCGAAAACTGCCTTCTTGGTGGCATTGCTGGGGTAGTGCTCAAGCGCATCCAGGAACTTTCGGACATCATCGGTCTTGTAGTCCTCGACCGGTTTGTCGCCGACAAGCGCCACAAAAAGACCCAGGCTGTGCTCGGTATCAAGCACGTTTTTCGCGCTTCGCCCCACGCGCCGCATTTCACTGATGTGGATGGTGGCGCGCTCTGACAGCAGCGGTCCGGCGCTCTTCACAGAAGCCAGTTGCTGGAGAGGGAGGTGTTTCAGTGCGTCCAGCAGCCGAGCATGATCCTCAGCGCCGTTGGCAGAGAGCTCCACGCCACCGACCTTGATGGTGTAGGGGCGGGCTTCGTTCCCTTGCAACGCGGCCAGCGCCTGGCTCAGCAAATCGTCCCGCATGCCCGCTCCCTGCCGCATCTGACCGAATGCTTCCGAGAGTGCCACAGCAGTTCGTGCCACGGCCAGACGGGCAGCATCACCAAGGGACAAGCGAACGGGACGGACAAGGTAGCGCGAGCCAATGAGGGCTTGCAGGTCCGTCGGGACGAAGAAGCGCACATAGAGCCCAGCGGGGCGGCGCAAAAAATAAGGCTTCGGCACGGGGTTTGATACCTCGTTTGATACCTAACGCAGGCTCAAACTGAACATCAAACCCCGGACCGAACCTTCGCGAAATCAAGCACTTACTGCTCTTTTCCGCAATCAGATGGTGGAGGTGGGCGGAATCGAACCGCCGTCCGGAAGCACTCCATCCCCGGCACTACATGCTTATCCCTCCGTTAGATCTCGTCCCCAGGCAGCACGGCGGGCAAAGCGCACCTGAGAACCAGCCTGCTTGATCTAACCGGCAGCTGACAGGCAGCCACTACCGGCGGTTCCGTGATAATGACCCTACATCTACGAGCACGGGCACAAGTAGTTTCGGGGGTTCGCCTTAGGCGGCTGTAGAACTACAACTAAAGCCAATTAAGCGGCGATAGCGAAGTCCGAACCGTAGTTGTCGTCGTTGGCAACTAAAAGTTTGCTGCTGGATTAACGAGGAAAGCTGCCCCCTCGGCATGCGCCAAGCGACTTCGCGACCCCCGTCGAAACCAGTGCACCCCCGGGGAAAGCATGAAACGCTGACCTGGTCAGTGTAGGGATCGGCGCGCCCTGTCACAAGTGGTGCGATCTTCAGCGCTTACAGTGGCTTCAGTCCGGACCAGACGGAAAAGTCTGTAAGCGAAGGAGCGAAGCGATGGCGACAGGCAAGCCCCCACGTTCACGGCCCGCGCGTGCGACACCGGGCAAGACCAGCAAGCCCGTCTCCCGGCAGCGTGCCAAGGCAGCGCAGGCGGATGCGGAGGAGGCCACCACCACCCGCGTGCAGGGCAAGGCGCGCACGGTGATCTACATCCACGGCATCGGCAACAAGCCGCCGGCCGACGTGCTGCGTTGCCAGTGGGACAAGGCCTTGTTCGGGCGGCCAATGGGCGAGCGCACGCGGATGGCCTACTGGGTCAACCGCGAACGCTATCCGGTGCCCGAGCCAGGCAGTTGCGACAGCCGCGATGTCGGGCCGGCGCTGAACCAGAGCGTGCAACGGGCGTTGAGCACCCTGGGTCTGGTGCCGGGCGCGCAAGACCTGCATCTGCTGGCCGACGCGTTGGCCAAGAACGCACAGCAACGCGCGGATCTGCATCGCCTGCTGGACGAATTGGAGGGCGCCAGCGCGCCGGGCAGCGTGCTGGCCAAGGGGCCGATCGATGCCATCAACCGGGTGTTGCTGCGGCTGATCTCCGCCGCGCTGCTGCAGGATGTGCATGACCTGTTCTTCGTGCCCGAACGCGCGGCGCTGATGCGCGAGAGCCTGTCCCAGCGGTTGCGTGCCGGTGGCGGACCGTTCGTGGTGGTCGCGCACAGCCAGGGGTCGATGATCGCATACGACGTGCTGCGGCAACTGCAGGCAGCGGAGTGCGAGGTGACGCTATTTTTGAGCGTGGGGTCGCCGCTGGGGTTGCCGCAGGTGCGCAGCATGTTCAAGCGCTGGACCGGCGCCCGCAAGTTGCCGTTTCCCGATTGCGTGCAGCGCTGGGTCAATGTGGCCGACACCCGCGACCCGATCGCGTTGAACCCCGACCTTCCCGACGACATCAGCAATGCCAAGGGGCGCTTCGAAAATCTGGCCGCCGCGCGCCTGAATCCGGATTGGCAGGACAACCCGCATTCGGGCTCGGGGTACCTGTCGGTTCCGCAGGTGCGCGCAGCGGTGCGTCAGGCGGTCGGCGTCGGTTTCGATCAGCCGGTGTCCAACGCGGTGCTGATCAAGGATCTCAGCGAGCAGCTCGAGGCGCATGGTGCGGAGTATCGGCATGAAGTGTTGATCGAGCTGGATCGGCGAGTGCTGGGCATGGACCCGGACGGCGTGCGCGCCCAGTTGCTGAGCCAGTTGCGGCAGGTCGCCGCGCACAGCACCGGATTGAAGGGCGAGGCGCTGGACGAGGCGATCGAGCTGGAGGATGGTTTGCAGCGTTTCCTCTCCGCACGGCTGACGCGCTACGAGATCGAGTCGCTGCAGAGCCGTTACCGCGCACTGGGCTTTCGCCGGGTCTGGCGCGATGCCGGCAAGCGTGCGCTGATCCATGTCTCCGGCAATGTGCTGCACGCCGATGCGGCGCGCACCGCGTACCGCGCACGCGGGCAACGGATCGGTTGGGCAGTGCTGGACACCGGCATCGCGGCCAGCCATCCGCATTTCTACGTCAAGGGCCAGCGCGACAACGTGGTGGCGCAGTGGGATTGCACGCGGCGCGGCGCGCCCCGACAGCTCACGCGTGCGGATGGACAGGCGTTTGCCAGGCTCGATCGGCATGGGCACGGCACCCACATCGCCGGCATCATCGCCGGCCACTGCCACGCCTCGATTCCCGACGCGCAAGGCAATTCCGGCAGCCCGTTGGAATTTGTCGGCATGGCGCCGGACACCCGTCTGTACGGCTTCAAGGTGCTCGACGATGCCGGAAACGGCCGCGATTCGTGGATGATCAAGGCGGTGCAGCATGTGGCCGCGATCAACGAACGCGCCGGCGACCTGGTGATTCACGGGGTCAACCTGAGCCTGGGCGGCTGCTTCGACCCGGAGAGCTACGGCTGCGGCTTCACGCCGCTGTGCAACGAGTTACGCCGGCTCTGGCGGCAGGGAGTGCTTGTGGTGGTGGCGGCCGGCAACGAGGGGCTGACCTGGCTGATGCAGAACGACGGCGGTGCGTATCCGGCCAATATGGATCTGTCGATCAGCGACCCGGGCAATCTCGAAGAAGCGATCGTGGTCGGCTCGGTGCACAAGAGCAGCCCGCACAACTACGGGGTGTCGTATTTTTCGTCGCGCGGGCCGACCGCCGATGGTCGCGGCAAGCCCGACGTGGTGGCGCCGGGCGAAAAGATCGTCTCGGCCTACTACGACTTCGACCCGAAGGATCCTGCCAGCCTGATGGTGGAAATG
The DNA here is from genome assembly GCF_000454545.1 of Xanthomonas cassavae CFBP 4642. NCBI lineage: Bacteria > Pseudomonadati > Pseudomonadota > Gammaproteobacteria > Lysobacterales > Lysobacteraceae > Xanthomonas > Xanthomonas cassavae. The sequence continues at coordinate 4,086,379 of NZ_CM002139.1, read as the reverse complement.
AGCGGCACCAGCATGGCCGCGCCGCACGTCTCCGGCGTACTGGCCGGCTTTCTGTCGGCACGCCACGAGTTCATCGGTTTCCCTGACCGGGTCAAGCAACTGATGCTCGACACCTGCACCGATCTGCAACGCGACCGCTATGTGCAGGGCAGGGGAGTGCCGAATTTGATGCGCATGCTTGGAGCGACGTGATTCGGGAGTCGGGAGTCGGGAGTCGGGATTCGCGAAAGCAGCGAGGCCGTGCCTTGCATTGGTACGCAAGCGGATCGCAAGCCAGCCATGTGCCAGTTCATGCACAACCGCTGTAACGAATCCCCAATCCCAAAGCCCGAATCCCCGCCCCTCACGCATCGCGGTTATGCCGCCGCATCACGCGCTGCTTGTCGCGCTGCCAGTCGCGGTCCTTGGCGGCGTCGCGCTTGTCGTGGTTCTGCTTGCCCTTGGCCAGGGCGATTTCCAGCTTGACCTTGTTGCTGCTCCAGTACAGTGCGGTGGGCACCAGGGTGTAGCCCTCGCGCTCGACCCGGGTGAGCACCTTGTCGATCTCGTTCCGGTGCAGCAGCAGCTTGCGGTCGCGGCGTTCCACCGGCACGGTGTGGGTGGAGGCCTGGATCAGCGGGGTGATCTGCGCGCCGATCAGGTAGATCTCGCCGGAGCGGACATACGCGTAGCCGTCGACGATGTTGGCGCGGCCGGCGCGGATCGCCTTGACCTCCCAGCCCTGCAGCGCCAGACCGGCCTCGTAGCGTTCTTCCAGGTGGTATTCGTGGCGCGCACGCTTGTTCAGCGCGATGGTTTTCGTGGCCTTCGCGCCGTTTGCTTTATCCTTGGATGGTTTCTTGCTCATGACGCCATTGTCGCCGATTCGGCGTCGTCAAACGATCTTCCGTCTTTCACAAGTTAGCGAATGCCTACCATCCGTCGCAGCGCCTTGGTCGAACACAGCGCCTCCCGCATGTTCGATCTGGTCAATGATGTCGCCGCCTATCCGCGCCGCTTCGGCTGGTGCGATGCCGCCCATGTGCTCGAGCAGGATCAGGCGCACATCGTGGCGCGGCTGGATCTGGGGCTGGGCACATTCCGCACCTGGTTCACCACCGAGAACATCCTCGAACGCCCCGAACGCATTGCAATGCACCTGCGCGACGGCCCATTCAAGCGTCTGGAAGGCCTGTGGGAATTCCAGGCGCTGGGCGAAAACGCCTGCAAGGTGAGCCTCACCCTGGACGTGGAGACCAGTTCCCGCCTGCTGGGGCCGGCCCTGGCGCTTGGTTTCCAGGGCCTGGCCGAGCGCATGGTCAACGATTTCGTGCGGGTCGCCGATCGCGGCGAGGTGTGAAGTGACGGTACGGGTCGAGGTGGTGCTGGCCTGGCCGGACCGCTACAGCGCGGTGCAGCTGACCCTGCCCGAGGGCGCAACGGTGGCCGATGCGGTGGAGGCGTCTGGTCTTGCTCGGGAACAAGCGCTCGCTGCGCTGGCCATCCACGGGCAGGTAACGCCGCCGGAGCGGGCCTTGCGCGACGGCGACCGGGTGGAATTGCTCAGGCCGCTGCTGTTGGATCCAAAGGAAGCGCGCCGCCGGCGGGCCGGACCGGGCAAGAAGGGCGACCGTAGCGCCTGAGAGCGCTCGGCGCCGTGGCGTGGCTTGCAACGGCGGACAACCGCCCGATTGGTCAGGCTATGCCTACCGATCGCGCCCCGCAAAGGCGCTGAGATCGTTCATCCAATTCGAATCGTTGCGGTCAGGGGCGTGCCCCGACTGGGCGGCTCAACGGCCGCGCTGCTTCTTCTTGTCGCGCGCCAGATTGCGGCCGAACTGCTTGGGTGCCGACTTGGCCAACTGCTCGTCCTGGGACGGGAAATAATCGCCTTCCCACCGTGCCACCTGGTCGTTCTCGAAGAACACGGTGAAATTCTTGATCTCGGTCCGCGCCAGACGGTCCACGCGTTGGGTGGAGGTGTAGTCCCAGCGCTGGGCATGGAACGGGTCGGGGATCGACGGGGTACCCAGCAATGCACTGACCTGCTGCTTGCTCTGGCCTACCTGCAGTTGCTCCACGGCGTTCTGCTTGATCAGATTGCCCTGGTAGATCGGCTGCTTGTAGATGATGCCGCAGCCAGCGGTGGACAGAGCAACGGCGGCGACCAGCAGGAGATTGCGCATCGGGGAGTAAGTGCTGAGGAAATCACGCCGATGATACACTCCCACCGGTCGCCGCGACCCGTTTGAAGGCAGCTGGCGCTAAATCGCCAATGAACGGAGAACGTATGGAAACCCACGACCTGCGCAAAGTCGGGCTAAAGGTGACCCATCCGCGGATGCGGATCCTGGAACTGCTGGAACAAAAGAGCAACCAGCATCACCTCAGCGCAGAAGACATCTATCGCCAGCTGCTCGATCACGGCGACGAGATCGGGCTGGCCACGGTGTACCGCGTGCTGACCCAGTTCGAGGCTGCCGGCCTGGTGCTCAAGCACAATTTCGAAGGCGGCCAGGCTGTGTACGAGCTGGACCGCGGCGGTCACCACGACCATATGGTCGATGTGGACACCGGCCACGTCATCGAGTTCGAAAGCGAAGAGATCGAAGCATTGCAGCGCCAGATCGCCGCCAAGCACGGCTACGAGCTGGAAGAGCATTCGCTGGTGCTCTACGTGCGCAAGAAGCGCCAGCGCTGAGCGCGCTGCGCGACTGCCGTGAATGAATGACGAGGCGGCTTCGGCCGCCTTGTGCATTTCGAGGCATGTTGTCCGGCTTGATGCCGGGCACTGCTGGCCCCCATCCGCCCTTCGGGCACCTTCCCCCGCAGGCGGGGGAAGGGAGCGGTGGGTGGTCAGTTGCAGGGTAATCGAGAGATCACGTGCCGCCAGGCATCGCTTCCCCCGCAGGCGGGGGAAGGGAGCGGTGGGTGGTCAGTTGCAGGGTAATCGAGAGATCACGCGCAGCCAGGCATCGCTTCCCCCGCAGGCGGGGGAAGGGAGCGGTGGGTGGTCAGTTGCAGGGTAATCGAGAGATCACGTGCAGCCAGGCACCGCTTCCCCCGGCTGGCGGGGGAAGGGAGCGGTGGGTGGTCAGTTGCAGGGTAATCGAGAGATCACGTGCAGCCAGGCATCGCTTCCCCCGCAGGCGGGGGAAGGGAGCAGTGGGTGGTCAGTTGCAGGGTAATCGAGAGATCACGCGCAGCCAGGCATCGCTTCTCCCGCTGGCGGGGGAAAGGAGCCTTGTCAGCCGGGAAGGGAGCTTCGTCGGCGGGGAGGGAACGGAGCTTCTGAATCTGCGAGCTGCTCGCTGCAGTCAGGCGCTCTGCAGCAGCTTGCGCGCCGCCGCGCGGGCTTCCTTGCTGACTTCCACGCCGCCCAGCATGCGTGCCAGCTCTTCCTGACGGGCCTGCGGGCCGAGCAGTTCGACCGCGCTCTGGGTCATGCCGTCCACCGGCGCCTTGCTGACCCGGTAGTGCGCGTGGCCCTTGGCCGCGACCTGCGGCAGGTGGGTCACGCACAGCACCTGGCGTTCCTCGCCCAGCGCGCGCAGTTTCTGCCCGACGATATCGGCCACCGCGCCGCCGATGCCCGAATCCACTTCGTCGAAGACCATGGTCGGCACGCTGTCCAGGCCGAGCGCGGCCACTTCGATCGCCAGCGAAATGCGCGACAACTCGCCACCCGAGGCGACCCTGCGCAGCGCGCGCGGCGGTTGGCCGGCATTGGCGGCGACCAGGAATTCCACCCGCTCGGCGCCGTTCGGGTCCGGACGCAGGGTGTCCTGGGGTTGCAGCTGGATCAGGAATTGGCCGCCGCCCATGCCCAGCTCGCCGATCAGCGTGGTGGTGGCGTCCGACAAGGCCTGCGCCGCGCTCTGGCGGCTGGCACTGAGCACGCCGGCCGCGGCCTGCCAGACACCGGTGGCGGTGTCGATATGCTTGTCCAGCTGCTGCAGGCGCTCGTCGGCGCCACGCAGGCTCTCGACCTCGGCGCTCAGCTGGTCGCGGTGGGCCGCCAGCTCGTCCGGGGCCACGCGGTGCTTGCGGGCCAGGTCGTGCAGGCGGCCGAGACGGCGCTCCATCGCTTCGAACTGGGTGGGGTCGGCATCCAGGTCGTCGCGCACGCGGTCGAGCAGGGCCAGCGCTTCCTCGATCTGGATCACGGCGCTGTCCAGCAGCGCGTCCACCTCGCCCAGGCGCGGTTCGTGCTCGGCCACGCGGGACAGGTCGTGGCGGCTGTCCTGCAACAACCCCAGTGCCGACGCACCGTCATCGCCGTTGAGCTGCTGGGCCACGCTGTCGCAGGCGCCGATCAGCGCGGTGGCATGGGCCTGGCGACGGTGGTTGATGTCCAGCGCGGCAATCGCGGCCGGGTCCAGGTCTTCGCGTTCCAGCTCGGCCAGCTGGTGTTCCAGAAAGCCGATCCGGTCGGAGACATCGCCCTGCGCCGACAGCGCATCGCGCTCGTCCAGCAGCGCCTGCCAGCGCTGGCTGGCCTGGCGCACCTGCTCGCGCTGGGCGCTGTTGCGGGCATAGGCGTCGAGCAGGGCGAGCTGGCTGTGGCGGGCCATCAGCGCCTGGTGTTCGTGCTGGCCGTGAATTTCCACCAGCCGCGCCGCGAGCTCGGCCAGTTGCGAGGAGGTGACCGGGCGGCCGTTGATCCAGGCGCGCGAGCCGCCATCGGCGCGGATGATCCGGCGCAGCTGGCATTGGGCGTCGTCGTCGAGCTCGTTGTCGGCTAGCCAGGCCAGGCCGGGGTGCTCGGCCGGCAACTGGAATTCGGCCGACAGCTCGGCGCGGTCGGCGCCATGGCGCACCACGCCGCTGTCGGCACGCAGGCCGGACAGGAAGCCCAGCGCGTCCACCATCAGCGACTTGCCGGCGCCGGTTTCGCCCGACACCACGGTCATGCCCGGCCCGAATTCCAGTTCGGTGGCGCGGACGACGGCGAAATCCTTGATCGAGAGGTGTCTGAGCATGAGGGTCGAGAGTGAATGCGTTGGGGAAGCTTAGGGCCTGATGGTGCGGGCAGGGAGTCGGACGCTTGCCATCCCCGGGGCCAGACATTATCTATGCCCAGTCTCACCGGATGATCCCATGCGCGCGTCCCAGTCCCCAATGCTCGACCCCCGCGCCCGCCACTTGCTGCGCACGCTGATTGCGCGCTACATCCGCGACGGCGAGCCGGTCGGGTCCAGGACCCTGGCCCAGCATGCCGGACTGGACGTGAGCCCGGCCACCATCCGGAATATTTTGGCCGATCTGGAAGACGTGGGGCTGCTCAGCTCCCCGCACACCTCGGCCGGGCGGGTGCCCACCGCGCATGGCTACCGGGTGTTCGTCGACAGCCTGGTGCAGATGCAGCCACCCGGCGAGGAAGAAGTGCGCCGGCTGCGCGCGGAGCTGGCCAGCGGCAACGGCACCCAGTCGCTGCTGGGCAGCGCCTCGCAGATGCTGTCGGCGATGAGCCATTTCGTCGGGGTGGTCAGCGCCCCGCGGCGCGAGCAGTTCGCGTTCCGGCATATCGACTTCGTGTCCCTGGACGCGCGGCGGGTGCTGGCGATCCTGGTGTTTGCCGACAACGAGGTGCAGAACCGGGTGATCGAGCCGCGCCGCGCCTACGAGCCGGCCGAGCTGGAGCGGGTGGCCAATTACCTCAATGCGCAGTTCGCCGGGCGCGCGCTGGCGGACATCCGCGCCAGCCTGCTGCGCGAGTTGCGCATGGCCAAGAACGAGATGGAGCAGCTGCTGGCGCACAGCGTGGACCTGGCCAGCGAGGCGCTGGTGCCGGCGGAGACCGACGACATGGTGATGGCCGGGCAGACCCGGCTGATGGGGGTGCAGGACCTGTCGGACCTGGACCGCTTGCGCGAGCTGTTCGAGGCCTTCGCCAGCAAGCGCGAGATCCTGCAGCTGCTCGAACGCACCATCCAGGCCCCGGGCGTACGCATCTTCATCGGCGAGGAGACCGGCATGGTGTCGCTGGAAGACGTCTCGCTGGTCACCGCATCGTATACCGCCAACGGCCAAGTGCTGGGGGTGCTGGGGGTGATCGGGCCCAAACGCATGGCCTACGACCGGGTGATTCCGCTGGTGCAGACCGCCGCCCAGGTGCTGGGTGCGGCCATGGAGCCGCCCGGGGCGCGATAACCGCGCTCGATCACGGCGATGGGTTTTCGCTTGAAACGCGCGCGGGCGCCCATATACGGGGTGACGTTGGGGCGGGCGTTCCGCTTGCCCGGGAACTGCAAATGACTCAAGACCACCCCGAATTCGACTCCGAAGACCTGTCCCAGAACCCACCCGAGACCGATCCGCTCAAGGCCGAGATCGAGTCGCTGCGCAGCGAGATCGCCCTGGTAAAGGCCGACGCCCTGCGTGAGCGCGCCGACCTGGAAAACCAGCGCAAGCGGATCGCGCGCGACGTGGAAAACGCCCGCAAGTTCGCCAACGAGAAGCTGCTGGGCGAGTTGCTGCCGGTGTTCGACAGCCTGGATGCCGGGCTGACCGCGGCCGGCAGCCAACCCAGCCCGCTGCGCGATGGCCTGGACATGACCTACAAGCAATTGCTCAAGGTCGCCGCCGACAACGGCCTGACCCTGCTCGACCCGGTCGGCCAGCCCTTCAATCCGGACCAGCACCAAGCGATCAGCCAGGGCGAGGCCGAAGGCATCGCGCCCGGCCACGTGGTGCAGGTGTTCCAGAAGGGCTACCTGCTCAACGAGCGTCTGCTGCGCCCGGCCCTGGTGGTCGTGGCCAAGCACGACTGACCGATCGCGCCGGCTGAACTGCCAGGCGCACGGATGAAACACAGATGCGCACGGGTGGCTTGAACACCTGCGCGCCACCCCCACATCTCAGCCAGACCCGGCGTCGCCGGACACAGCTAAAGACTCATCAGGAGCGTATCCATGGGCAAGATCATTGGTATTGACCTCGGCACCACGAATTCGTGCGTGGCGATCATGGACGGCGGCAAGGCCCGCGTCATCGAAAATTCCGAGGGCGACCGCACCACGCCTTCCATCGTCGCCTACACCAAGGACGGCGAAGTGCTGGTCGGTGCCTCGGCCAAGCGCCAGGCGGTGACCAACCCGAAGAACACCTTTTATGCGGTGAAGCGCCTGATCGGCCGCAAGTTCACCGACGGCGAAGTGCAGAAGGACATTTCGCACGTGCCGTACGGCATCCTGGCGCACGACAACGGCGATGCCTGGGTGCAGACCAGCGATTCCAAGCGCATGGCGCCGCAGGAAATCTCCGCGCGCGTGCTGGAAAAGATGAAGAAGACCGCCGAAGACTTCCTCGGCGAGAAGGTCACCGAAGCGGTGATCACGGTGCCGGCGTACTTCAACGACAGCCAGCGCCAGGCCACCAAGGACGCCGGCCGCATCGCCGGTCTGGACGTCAAGCGCATCATCAACGAGCCGACCGCCGCAGCCCTGGCCTATGGCCTGGACAAGAACGGCGGCGACCGCAAGATCGCCGTGTACGACCTGGGCGGCGGCACCTTCGACGTGTCGATCATCGAGATCGCCGAAGTCGATGGCGAGAAGCAGTTCGAAGTGCTGGCCACCAACGGCGACACCTTCCTGGGCGGCGAAGACTTCGACAACCGCGTCATCGAGTATCTGGTCGATGAGTTCAACAAGGACCAGGGCATCGACCTGCGCAAGGATCCGCTCGCGCTGCAGCGCCTGAAGGACGCCGCCGAACGCGCCAAGATCGAGCTGTCGTCCACCCAGCAGACCGAAGTGAACCTGCCGTACGTCACTGCCGATGCCTCGGGCCCGAAGCACCTCAACATCAAATTGACCCGTGCCAAGCTCGAAGCGCTGGTGGAAGACCTGGTCAAGAAGTCGATCGAGCCGTGCCGCACCGCATTGAACGATGCAGGCCTGCGTGCCAGCGACATCAACGAGGTGATCCTGGTCGGCGGTCAGACCCGCATGCCGAAGGTGCAGCAGGCGGTTGCCGATTTCTTCGGCAAGGAACCGCGCAAGGACGTCAACCCGGACGAGGCGGTGGCCGTTGGCGCTGCGATCCAGGGCGGCGTGCTGGCCGGCGACGTCAAGGACGTGCTGCTGCTGGACGTGACCCCGCTGTCGCTGGGTATCGAAACCATGGGCGGCGTGTTCACCAAGATCATCGAAAAGAACACCACCATTCCGACCAAGGCCTCGCAGACCTTCTCCACCGCCGAAGACAATCAGTCGGCTGTGACCGTGCACGTGTTGCAAGGTGAGCGCGAGCAGGCCCGCTTCAACAAGTCGCTGGCCAAGTTCGACCTGTCCGGCATCGAGCCGGCGCCGCGCGGCATGCCGCAGGTGGAAGTGTCCTTCGACATCGACGCCAACGGCATCCTGCATGTGTCGGCCAAGGACAAGAAGACCAACAAGGAACAGAAGGTTGAGATCAAGGCCGGTTCGGGTCTGTCGGATGAAGAGATCCAGCGCATGGTCGCCGACGCGGAAGCCAACCGCGAGGAAGACAAGAAGTTCCAGGAACTGGTGCAGACCCGCAACCAGGCCGATGGCCTGATCCACGCCACCCGCACCGCGATCACCGAGCATGGCAGCAAGGTCGGTGGCGATGTGATCGGCAAGGTGGAAGCGGCGCTGGCCGACCTGGAAACCGCCATGAAGGGCGACGACAAAGCGCAGATCGAAGCACGCAGCAAGACCCTGGAAGACGCCGGCCAGTCGCTGTATGCCGCGGCCGCCGCGGCAGAGCAGGGCGGCAACGCCGATGCGGCCAGCGGCAACGCACAGGCCTCCAAGGCTGCCGACGACGTGGTGGACGCCGAGTTCACCGAGGTCAAGGACGACAAGAAGTAAGTCGTGATTTGGGATTCGGGATTGGGGATTGGCGAGCTCTAAAGCTTGTGGATCTCCATCCCGGTATCCTTTACGCGTCGCGTCGCCAGGGCGGACCAGCACACGCTGTCCGCTTTTGCGTTTCAACGAATCTCAAATCACGAATTCCGAATCCCCGCTTATGAGCAAACGCGATTATTACGAAGTGCTGGGCGTTGCCCGCGGCGCCAGCGACGAGGAGCTGAAGAAGGCGTATCGGCGCTGTGCGATGAAGCACCACCCGGATCGCAATCCGGGCGACGCGGCCGCCGAAGCGGCCTTCAAGGAATGCAAGGAAGCCTATGAAGTGCTGTCCGACGGCAACAAGCGGCGCGCCTACGACGCGCACGGCCATGCGGCGTTCGAGCACGGCATGGGCGGTGGCGGTGGGTCGGGCGGCCCGGACATGGGCGATATCTTTGGCGATATCTTCGGCAACATTTTTGGCGGCGGCGCCGCAGGTCCGCGCGCTGCGCGACGTGGTGCCGACGTCGGTTACGTACTGGAACTGGATCTGGAAGAAGCCGTTGCCGGCATCGAGCGACGCATCGCGATTCCGACCCTGATCGAATGCGCGCCCTGCCACGGCAGCGGCTCGGAAGACGGAAAGGTCGAGACCTGCGGCACCTGTCAGGGGCGCGGCCAGGTGCGCATCCAGCGCGGTATCTTCGCCATGCAGCAGAGCTGCCCGCATTGCGACGGCCGCGGCACGCTGATCCAGAACCCGTGCAAGACCTGCCACGGCGCCGGTCGCGTGGAAGAAGACAAGGTGCTGTCGATCAAGGTGCCGGCCGGCGTGGATACTGGCGACCGGATTCGTCTGGCAGGTGAAGGCGAGGCCGGCCCGGCCGGCACCCCGCCGGGCGACCTGTATGTGGAAGTGCGCGTGCGCGAGCATGCGATCTTTCAGCGCGACGGCGACGATCTGCATTGCGAAGTGCCGATCCGCATTTCGCAGGCGGCGCTCGGCGATACCGTGCGTGTTGCGACACTGGGCGGCGAGGCGGAAATCCGCATCCCGGCCGAAACCCAGACCGGCAAGCTGTTCCGTCTGCGCGGCAAGGGTGTGCGCTCGGTGCGCAGCCGCAGCGAAGGCGACCTGTATTGCCGCGTGGTGGTGGAAACCCCGGTCAATCTCACCGCCGATCAGCGCGAGCTGCTGCAGCAGTTCGAGGCGACGTTCACTGGTGAGGATGCGCGCAAGCATTCGCCCAAGTCGGCCACCTTCATCGATGGCGTCAAGGGGTTCTGGGATCGGATGACGTCCTGATCCAGCGTGCTGATGCAACGATGGCCTGGCCTGCGATTTGCTGCGCGTCGGGCCACTTTTTGCCCGTTGCTGTGGATGCCGACAAAGTTGGAGAAGTCGGCGGGCATCACGGTCGTGCCTCGCTGCGTCAGTGGCAGGTTGGAAATGGTCCGGGCATGTGTCCTCTTAGCCTGCCTGGCGATGTCAGCAGGCAGCGAGTCCAGTTCCACGCGCTGCACGCCATCGATGAACAACTTGGCCTTGAGGGCGGACTCGGGGATGGCGCCGCCGACACGGTGTGCCTCGGCGAGGTAGGCCAGCAGGCTGCGCAGCGCTTCGCGCATGATCACTGCCGAATCGGAGCCACGAATCGGAGCCGGCGTAGGTGTAGACGCGTCCACGAGTGGCATACGGGACGATCTGGGCGCTCTGGACCGTAACATTGTCGGTCAACGGGCGCACGTCACCGCTGGTGAGGATCGCCGCGACCTGGTCCACCAATGCCTGGGGAGCCGTGCCGTCGCCGGTGCGCGATCGGACGGTGACCAGTACTTGCCCGGGTGCGGGGCTGGTGGCACTGGCGTCCATGACATCGGCCGCCGCGCTGAGCGCGTGATAGATGTAGATGTAGGCGCCTCCGGGGCCGGCCACGCTGAAGCGCTCTGGCGCCAGCTGGATCCGGCGGCGGAAGTCCACGTCCGACTCGTAGGTCGGTGCAAGGCCGGTTTCTATTTGTCCCGGATCCAGCACCAGACGCGCTACGCCGAACAGTGCGCCCAACTGGTCAAGATTGGTGCCGATGGCAAAAGCCAGCATGGTTTGCTGCGCCTTGTCATTTGCGCGGTGGCGAATCAGCAGCTCGCGAGCCGCAAACAGCTGCAGGATCTTGTAGACAGGATCGGCTTCTGTGAGCGCCGAAAATTCCGGCATCAGGCGACGAAACTGGACAAGCGCCTCGGCGAAGATCGTCTCGAAGTCCAGCGCCTCAATCAGGTCTGGAGCCTTGAGCTTAGATAAGTCAACAGCGGTAAAGGAGGCCATCAGCTATGCGCTCGGAGTAGCGCTCAAGGATCCTCCTACAGTTCTAGCTAAAGTGTTCGCATTCCGCGTAAAAAAGATTTTTATAAAAATCTGAGAATAGGCACCCGCTTGTGCCGTACTAAACTGCAAAAAAAGCCGCACTTTTAGAGTGCGGCTCAATGAGTTTGGAAGCTCCGATCAGCGTGGGGTTTGAAAGGCTTTACGGCTCGTGCGTGGGTGGTCCAACAATCACGACACCGCCACCGGGTGGCGTAGGGGGGGGGCTGGGCTTGTGCCGCCATTATTTCCACCCCTACCGCCTCTAATTAATGTTCCGTCATCCGGTTTTTGCGTGCCGGGCACTGGGATAACGCAAACGGTTGAGCCCACGCATGCAACCGTCGCATTTTCACTGGATCCGTCAGAATAAATCACAGTGAAAGTTGAGCCTCGGGGCAAAGCCGTAGATCCGTGCACTGTCCTGTAAGCACCCCAAGGCCCGAACATCGCCGCTATCCGAAGTTCCGACATGTCCAAGACGGTGACACCTTGAGCCGCTGGGACATTGTTATATGGGGCATCGCCTGCGCGAATGGTAACCGCTCCAGCCGCAAGCGGTAGAATTAAAATCATTAATGCAATAAATGATCGGCAGCTTTTAAAAAATTCTTTCTCTGCATTTCCATATAAATTCCTTTTATTTTTCTGCATTAATCAATGATCGGATTCTTTCAGTCTCTTTATCAAGCGCTTTCAATTGCCCGGGTGGGACAAGGTTCTTCCTGATTAGCCCCGACTCTCAGCCATGAAAATTGCTCGCTGCACGTAAAACCGGCTCTGGGCATGGTGTGGATTGCATCATGGCCGTGGCAAGTCGTGGCAGCATCTCGCGCAAGCGGAATCGACGATTAAAACGATAGGCCGCTTCTCCCAGGTAACGCCTTGCGTATTTGCCTTGCGCGATGGCGTGATACACGCCACTGATGGCGCGTTTGAGATTGCCCAGCACCACGTTGAGCCAACGTGCACCGGCCGTTTCGGTCGCGGCACGACCACCGCCAGTGTCCAGCGTGGTGTGCGCGTGGCCGGCGTCTTCTAGCCGGCGGAAGCAGGCCAGCCCATCGGTGTAGACCTCGCATTCGGGCGCCAAGCGACGGGCAATCCAGTCCTGCAGCGAGGTGTTGTCGAAGCTGCGCACCGGCTCGATCACCACAAAGCGCGGCGCGGTGAAGGTGGCATCGGTCTGCACCGCAATCAGGAACGCTTGTTTGTTCTCCGATCCGCGTCCGGCCTTGCCACCGTTACGCTCGCCGCCGAGATAGGCATCGTCGATCTGCACGAAACCCGCCAGTTTCCGCATGGATTCGCGCTCGGCCATAACCTGCATGATCTTGTGTTTCATCCGCCAGGCCGTCTTGTAGTTGACGCCCAGATGCCGCATCAACTCCAGCGCGGCCATGTTGGTTTTGGTCGAGGTCAGCAGGTGCAACGCCAGCATCCAGGTGCGCAGCGGCAGCTTGGTGCCTTCGAACATCGTGCCTGCAATCAGGCTGGTCTGATGCCGGCACGCGCTGCATTGGTAGTAGATCGCAGCACCCCGCTTGAAACGCGAGCGCACGCGTCCGGCACAAACAGGGCAACGAAAGCCTTGCGGCCAGCGCCACTTGTAAAGCGCGCGATAGCACTTGGCTTCGGTGCCGTAGGACGCGAAGAACTCAGGCATCGACAATCCCGCTTGGAACTGCACGGCATTGATACTCATCACGCCACCTCGTTGGCTTCAGGTGACAGCAGCATCCACCCAGCGCGGCGCAGATCCTGCGACAGGCGGCTGATGGTCAGGGCTAATCAGGAGGTTCTTTCTTACAAGATCCTCGTAAGAGGATGAGTTGCAAACACCATAACTTATGCATGCCATATCTAGCCGATAAGACCCCGGTCCACAATCGGCACCCATTCGACAGCCCGCCAAAGCCCAAGCGTATTCTGAGTAGTTGCCGGAACCTGTGGGGGCATATGAACCAAGCTCTATCGAAGCAGAGGGGTTGGATAAAACGTCATCGACCGAGAAAATTGCCTCGGGATCCTTGCTTCTTATTGCTTTGGCAATCAAGAATCGATATTCATCTGAAGTACTTGACGTTTGAGAGGCAACCTTTAGTTGCGCAATCAAGTCTCCACGATTCGCAGCCTCAGCATACCAAAGCTTAATTGCATCCAAGGGTATTGCTTCTCCGACGTCCCCCCATCCTGAGTAGCAGTCGGGTTTAGAGTCCGGGGTTGATGATATCGCTGTTGGCCAGGTGCTGGGCATAGGCCGTCGGCGTCATTCCGCCG